>JAJUFW010000034.1 GCA_029263555.1 Alphaproteobacteria bacterium | reverse complement strand
AGCTGCGGAGAGCTGGGGCTCAAGACGTAAGGGCACACCGCTTTTGCCCCTCTTTCCGGCCCGCCCGTTGCCGTTGAGGGCCGGGAAGAGGGGAGGCGCCAAGCTCGTCGAAGCCGACCGCCCCCGAGCCGCCTACCGTCCCACCCCCAGCGGGGGGCGAGACACAGCCTCCGAGGTCCAGCTTGACCGTCGATCTCTTCCTTTTGCAGCTCTTCACCGGCCTGGCGCTGGGCTCGATCTACGTCCTGGTCGCGCTCGGCATCTCGCTGATCTTCGGCCTTCTCACCATCGTCAATTTCGCCCATGGCCAGTTCTTCATGCTGGGCGCCTATGTCGGCGCCTTCGCCCTCGGCTACACAGGCAATTTCTGGCTTTCGCTGATTGCCGTGCCCCTTGTCGTCGGTGCGGTCGGCATGGTCACGGAACGCCTCTTGATCCGCCCGCTCTACGGCCGGGGCATAGACTATCCGCTTCTCCTCACCTATGGCGTCGGCCTCATCCTGCTCGACGTCGTGCGCATCTTCGCCGGCACCCAGGGCATTCCCTTCGCGACGCCGGAAGCGCTGACCGGTGCGGTCAATCTCGGCTTCTTCTTCTTTCCGAAATACCGGCTGTTCTTGATCCTGATCACCGCCGTCCTGCTGGTCGTGCTCTGGATCTTCCTCGAGAAGACGCCCTACGGCCTGATCATCCGCGCCGGCGCCCGCGACCAGGAGATCGTGCAGATCCTGGGCGTAGACGTCGGCCGCGTCTGGTTGATCGTGTTCGGCATCGGCGTCGCGATCGCCGGGCTTGCCGGCGTGCTGGCCGCCCCGATCCGCGGTGTTTTCCCGGAAATGGGAGTGCCGGTTCTGGTCGAAGCCTTCGTCGTGACCGTGATCGGCGGGATGGGCTCGCTGCTCGGCGCCGTCATCGCCGGGCTCCTCGTCGGCATCATTTCGAGCTTCACCGCCTTCTATTATCCGCAGATGGCGACGCTCTCGATGTTCGTGCTGATGGCGCTCGTCCTCGCCTTCCGTCCCCGCGGCCTGTTCGGTCGCGCAGGCCTCATGAGCCGATAGGGGGCCGCCCATGACCGACCATGCCCACACCGTCCCTGCGACCGCCATGCAAAACCACGAACGAATCGGCGCCTTCATCGATTGGGCGACGCGCTGGCGCGTCCTGCTGGCGATCCTGTTCCTCGCCGTGTTTCCGTGGTTTGCGCCCTACACCGCGCTTGCGGTGAACATCCTGATCTTCGGGCTGTTCGCCATGGGGTTCAACCTGATCTACGGCTATGCCGGTATGCTCTCCTTCGGGCACGCCGCCGTGTTCGGGCTCGGCGCCTATGGCTGCGGCATTCCGATCGCCAAGTTCGGCGTGCCCTGGTTCCTGGCGCTGCCTCTGGGGGTCGCCGTCGCCGGAATTGCCGCCGCGATCATCGGCTGGCTGGCGACACGCACCCGCGGCATCTACTTCGCCATGGTGACGCTCGCGCTCAGCCAGGTCGTCTACTACATCGTCTTCCAGTCGGTTCCGCTGACCGGGGGCGAGGACGGCCTGCGCGGCGTCAGCGTGCCCGAGATCCGGATCGGGCCCATGCAGGTCAACCTGCTGGACCCGATGACGAAATATTACGCCATCCTGGTCGTCGTCGCGGCCGCCTTGTGGATCTTCTCCCGCATCCTCAATTCGCCCTTCGGGGCCGTGATCGAGGCCCTGCGCGAGAACGAGATGCGGGCCACGGCCTGCGGCTACGACGTGACGCGCATGCGCTGGCTGGTGTTCGTCCTGTCCGGCATGTTCTCGGGTCTGGCCGGTGCGCTCTACGCCATCCACCTTTCGATCGTGCCGATCGAGACGCTGCACTATTTCACCTCGGCCAATGTCCTGATGATGACGCTGCTCGGCGGCATGGGGACCTTCTTCGGGCCCTTCCTCGGGGCCTTCTGCTACCTCCTGTTGCAGGACGTCATCAGCGTCGTGACGACGCACTGGCAGCTCGTCGTCGGCGCGCTCTTCGTCTTCCTGATCCTCTTCTTCCCCCGCGGCATCTGGGGGTCGATCATCCATTGGCTGCGCCCATGACGATGACAGCAACCTTGTCCGATACCGCGCCGGCGAACGTCTCGCCGATCCTCAGCGTCAGGGAGGTCGGCAAGAAGTTCGGCGGGTTCACGGCGCTAGACGGCGTGACGGTCGACTTCGCGCCCGGCCGGCTCACCTCCATCATCGGCCCGAACGGCGCCGGCAAAAGCACCTTCTTCAACGTCCTCTCGGGCGCATTTCCGCCCTCGACCGGCAATGTCCTGTTCGAGGGGCGCGACATAACCGGCCTGCCGCAGCACGCCTTCGCCCGCATGGGCATCGCCAAGTCCTTCCAGATCACGAACCTCTTTCCGCACCTGTCGGTGCTGGAAAATGTCCGGGTCGCCGCCCAGGCGACGCGGACGGGCCTCGATCTCTGGCGCCCCCGCGCGAGGCTGACCGAACTCGTCGACCGTGCGGAAGCGCTCCTGGTACTCGTCGGCTTGGCGCACCGCCGCCATCAGCCGGCGGAAAATCTCGCTCATGGCGAACAGCGCTGCCTGGAGATCGCCGTTGCGCTCGCCTGCGAGCCGCGGCTTCTGCTCCTCGACGAGCCGACCGCCGGCATGAGCCCGGAAGAGGCGCGCCAGATGATGGACCTGATCGTGAGGCTCAACGCCGAGCGCAGCGTCATCCTGGTCGAGCACCGCATGAAGCTCGTCATGGGTATTTCGGACCGCATTCTCGTCCTGCATCAGGGCCGCCTTCTCGCCGACGGCACGCCCGGCGACATCAAGGCCGATCCCGAGGTCAGGCGCGTCTATCTCGGCCAATCGGTGTGACCATGCTCGAAGTCCGATCCCTGAACGCCTGGTATGGGCACAGCCACATCCTCCAGGGCGTCGACATCACCGTCGGCCGCGGCGAAGCGGTTTGCGTGATCGGTCGCAACGGCGCTGGCAAGACGACGACCCTGCGCTCGATCATGGGGCTGGTGGCGAAGCGCCAGGGCGAGATCCGGTTCGACGGCCAGGACATCCTGCGCGACCCCGTCCACACCCGTTTCGCCAAGGGACTCGCCTATGTGCCGGAAGAGCGGCGCATCGTCTCCGGTCTCAGCGTGCTCGAGAACCTGCGCCTCGGCCTCGTCGCCGCCGCCAACCGTGCGCGGGAGGCGGAGGCGATCGACCGTATAGCCGAGATCTTCCCCCGCCTGCGCGAGCGCCTTCCACAGGCGGCCGACACGCTGTCGGGAGGCGAGCAGCAGATGCTGGCGATCGCCCGCGCCATGGTGTCCGAACCGCGGCTGATCATGCTCGACGAGCCTTCGGAAGGCATCATGCCCGTCCTTGTGGACGAGATGTTCGAACTCTTCGGTCGGATGAAGGCGCAAGGCATCACGATCCTGCTGGTCGAGCAGAATGTGGAGCGCGCGCTCGCGCTTGCCGACCGCGCCTATGTCATGGACCAGGGCGTCATCGTGCATGAGGGCAGGGCGGCCGACCTTCTTGCGGACGCGGAAATCCAGGAAAAATACTGCGCGGTGTGAGGGCCGCGTCCCAGCGCGGGAGAGGGCGTCGCCGCACATAGGCGTCCGCACGGCCGCAACCGCCGCCCCTGCGCCATGTTGCAGGTGATCGCGCGGGGCCCGGCCGTCGGCCGGACGATGGCGTCGGGCGCCGTTCAGAAGGCGACGCTGGCGCCGCCCTTGAGTTCCAGGATCTCGCGCGCCTCGTCCGGCGTTGCGATCTCGAGGCCCAGGCCTTCCAGGATCTGGCGCACCTTCGCGACCTGTTCCGCATTGGACCGGGCGAGCTTTCCGGGGCCGGCCCACAGCGAATCCTCAAGCCCGACGCGGACATTCGCGCCCATGGCGGCCGCCATGGCGGCGATCCGCATCTGTGAAGCGCCGGCCCCGAGAACCGACCAGCGATAGGAGTCGCCGAACAGCCGGTCCGCGGTCCGCTTCATGTGCATGACATCCTCAGGATGGGTGCCGATGCCGCCCAGAATGCCGAACACGGACTGGACGAAAAGCGGCGGCTTCACGAGGCCGCGGTCCAGGAAATGCTTGAGGTTGTAGAGATGGGCGATGTCGTAGCATTCGAACTCGAAGCGCGTCCCGTTCCCGTAGCAGGTCTCGAGGATGTACTCGATGTCCTTGAACGAGTTGCGGAAAACCAGATCGCGCGTCGCCTCGAGATGCTGGCGCTCCCAGTCGAACCTGAACTCCTTGTAGCGATCGAGCATGGGATAGAGCCCGAAATTGATCGAGCCCATGTTCAGGGAGGCGACTTCGGGCTTGAAGACCTCGGCCGGCTTCACGCGCTCCTCGACGCGCATATAGGGGCTGCCGCCCGTCGTGATGTTGATCGCCGCATTCGTCTGCTGCTTGATCCGCGGCAGAAAGCGGGCAAAGGCTTCGGGGGTCTGGTCCGGCTTGCCCGTTTCCGGGTCGCGGGCGTGAAGATGCAGGATCGCCGCCCCGGCTTCCGCCGCCCGCACCGCGTCTGCCACGATCTCGTCCGGGGTGACCGGCAGATGGGGGGACATCGATGGCGTGTGGATCGAACCGGTCACGGCGCAAGTGATGATCACCTTCCGGGCCTGGGCCACGCTGAATTCCTCCCTAGAAGAAGGCCGCCGGGCCCGAAGGCCCGGCGGCGCTTGGCGTTACTTGATGGCCTGCGGGTTGATGGGCGAACCGGTGCCGCCCGTGATGACCAGCGGCGGGCCGCAGAAGAAGAACTCGTAGACCTTGTCTGCCGCGCAGTCCTCGGCAAGCTCCTTGAGATAGAACATCTCGCCCATGGTGAGGCCCATCGCCGGGATCACGACCCAGTGCCACGGCTGGTTCACCTCGTCGGTCTCGTTCGGACGCACCTCCACGCCCCAGGTGTCGGAGCAGATCGCGGCGATCTCCTTCTCATGGCACCAGTAGCAGTTCTCGAACTTCACCCCCGGCGCGTCGCCTCCCGCGTAGCCGCCCCAGGCGCCGTCCTTGAGGCAGCGCTCCATATGGCCCGTGCGGACGATGACGAAGTCGCCGCGCCGGATTTCGACTCCCTGTGCCGCCGCGGTTGCGTCCAGCTCGTCGTTCGAAATGCCGTACCCGTCGGGAAGACTGTCGAGGCCCTTGAACCGGGCGACGTCGAGCAGGACGCCGCGGCCGACCATCTTGGCACGGGTGTGCTCGATGCCGCATTTGTGGACGCCGCCGCCGTCGACCAGCTTGGCGTCGTAGCCGTTGTACATCTTGTCGTCGAGGAAGATGTGGCCGAGCGAGTCCCAATGGGTCGCGGCCTGGACCGGCATGTTCAAGGCGTCGTCGGCGTAGCGCAGCTTGTTCGTTTCGTCGAAGCGTCCCGCGATCGCGTCCGTTCCGGTCGCGAGCATCGTGTGGATCGGGTTCCAGCGTCCTCCGAAAAGGCCGCTCTGAGGACCCTTCTGGTCGAGCGGAATGCCGAGGGCGAAGGTCTTGCCCTTGCGGACGAGCTTCGCGGCAGCGGCGACCGTTTCCTCCGTCACGAAATTCAGGGTGCCGATCTGGTCGTCGGCGCCCCAGCGCCCCCAGTTCGAGAGCTTTTCCGCCGCCTCGTAGATGGCGGCCTTGCCCACCTTGATGTCCATGGGTCGCTCCTCCTTCCTGTTCCGCTGAAAAGCCCGCTCAAGGGCTTCATGTCGTGCGGCCTTGCCCCCTCGTGCGTTCCCGGCCGGCCGTCCACGGGTTTATCCCGAGTCAGCCGAAGGGTTCGGGTGAACCCTCCGGAACCGGCACGTGGAATGCCTTGATGGTCATGGAGATGAGTGTGTAGTAGCCGAGGATGCCGACGAGCTCGACGACGCCGGCCGTGCCGAAGCGTTGGGCGGCGCGGGCGTAGGTGTCGTCGTCGACTTCCTTCGTGACGTGAAGCTGGCGCGCGAAGGCGTAGACCAGCGCCTCGTCATCGTCCTCGAAGCGCGGCTCGGCGCCGGTTCGGATCGCCTCGATGACGGCAGGGGAAAGGCCGGCCTTCTCCGCGATCGGCGCGTGGACATGCCATTCGAAGCCCGCCTGCCAATAGGCGCCCGTCACCAGAATGGCGAGTTCGGAAAGGCGGGATGGAAGCCGCGTGCCGTACCGGCAGAAGGCGCCGAGCGCCTGGGCGCGGTCCGCCAGCGTCGGGCTCTGCAGCCAGACGCGAAGCGGCCCCTCCACGATCCCCCTCGGGCCGGACCTGATGGCATCAAAGACCGCCTGCTGCTCGGGCGTCAGATCCGTCTCGTCTAGGGTCGGCGGGCGCTGCATGCGATCTGGTCCTCCCTGTTTCAGTGGTCCCTGTCGGGAACGGAATGGATGCGCCGCCCCCTACGGAATCAGAGTTTCCCCATTGCCCTCAGGATCGTTTCCGGCGTGAACGGCATCGCCGTCACCCGCGCCCCGAATGGCGCGAGAGCGTCGTTGATGGCGTTCATGACGGCGGCCGGGGCGCCGGCGGTTCCGGCCTCGCCGGCTCCCTTCGCGCCCAGTTCGGAATCGCCGGTCCGCGAGACGCAGTGTCCCACGGCGATGTCCGGAATCTCCCCGGCCATCGGCACAAGATAGTCGGCCATGCTGCCGTTCCGGAGCTGCCCGTCCCCGTCGTAGAGGCAATGTTCGAACAGGGCGGCGCCGATGCCCTGCACCACGCCGCCGCGGATCTGTTCGTCGACGAGCTGCGGATTGAGAATGGTCCCGCAATCCTCGACAACCCAGTGCTTCAGCAGCTTGACGAAGCCGGTATCGACATCGACCTCCAGATACGAGGCCTGCACGCCGTTCGTGAAGGCGAAGGGATAGCCGCGCGGCACATAGTGACGCACGGCCATGAATTCGGCCTGGAAGCCGGGCGGCAGCGTGTCGGGGCGGAAATAGACGACGCGGGCGAGTTCCGCGAGATCGACCCGCTCGCGCCCGGTGTCCGCGTCCACCACCACGCCCGCTCGGATGTCGAGCGTCGCCGGATCGGCCTGAAGCATCGCGCCGGCCGCGGCCAGCACGTTCGCCCGCAGCGCCTTGCCCGCCTGCCACGCGGCCTCGCCGCCGATGCCGGCGCCGCGCGACGCCCAGGTGCCGCCGCCGTAGGGCGTGACGTCGGTATCGCCGAGAATAACGCGCACGCGTTCGAGCGGGACGCCGAACGCGGTGGCGACGACCTGGGCGATGACCGCCTCGGTGCCCTGACCCTGCTCGGTCACGCTGGTGTGCACGATGACGGCGCCGGTCGCGTCGAGGCGGACGCTGGCCCCGTCCTGCGAGGAAATGCGCGCACCGCCGACGCCGTAGAACGCCGCGCCGGGATTCGTGATCTCGATGAAGCTCGCGATGCCGATGCCGCGATGGATGCCCCGCGCGCGAAGCGCCGCCTGCTCTCGGCGCAGCCCCTCATAGTCCATCATGGCGATGAGCTTTTCGAGCGAGGCGTGGTGCGACAGCGCCTCGAACTTCAGCCCCGCCGGCGAGGCGCAGGGATGGGCGTCGTCCGGAATCAGGTTGCGCCGCCGGATCTCGACCGGGTCAATGCCGACCGTGCGGGCGGCGAGATCGACCAGCCCTTCGGTCACAGCGGTTGCGATCGGGTGGCCGACCGCGCGGTACTGGCACATGACGTTCTTGTTCTGGAAGACGACGCGCGCCCGCGCCTTGTAGTTCGGGCAGGTATAGGCACCGCCCACCAGGTTCACGACCTGGTTCGCCTCGATGGCGCTTGTCCGCGGATACATCGAATAGGGCCCGATGCCAGTGAGGTCGTCGATCTCGATGGCGGTGATGGTGCCGTCGTTCCTGACGCCGATGCGCGCCTTGATCCGGTGGTCGCGCGCATGGATGTCGGTGAGGAAGCTTTCCAGCCGATCGGCCACGAACTTGATGGGGCGCCGCAGCAGCTTGGACAGGGCCGCCGTCGCCATCTCGTCCGCATAGATGTGGACCTTGATCCCGAACGAGCCGCCCACGTCCTTGCAGACGACGCGGACCTGCCGCTCGGGGAGGTCCAGATGCTTGGCCAGCAGGTTCTGGACCATGTGGGGGGCCTGGGTGCCCTGATAGACCGTGAGGCGATCCTCGCCGGGGTTGTAGTCGGCAACGACGGCGCGCGGCTCCAGCGTCACGCCGGTGTGCCGGCCGAAGCCGAAGACCGTCTCCACCACATGATCGGCGCTGTCGAAGCCCGCCTGCGGATCGCCCGCGACATGGGCCCGTTCGAAGGCGAGATTGTCGCCGAGCTCCGGGTGGATGACGGGCGTATCCGGATCGAGCGCCGTCTCCATGTCGGCGACTACGGGCAGGGGCTCATAGTCGACCTGGACGCATTCCGCCGCGTCCTCCGCCTCGGCGCGGGACCGGGCAACGACGGCCGCGACGGCCTCGCCCTGCCAGCACGCCCTGTCGATCGCGATCGCGTGTTGCGGAGCGGATTTGAGCCCCTTGAGGTGGGTGAGGACGCCGACCCAGGGCGTGATGACCTTCGCCAGTTCGGCACCGGTCACCACGGCGATCACGCCCGGCATGCGCCGGGCCTCGGCCGCGTCGATCGACACGATGCGGGCATGGGCGAATGGCGACCGGACGAAGACGACATGCGCCATGCGCGGCAGGACGATGTCGCTCACATATTCGCCGCGGCCCTGGACCAGACGCTTGAGGTTCGGACGCGGAACGGAGCGGCCGATATAGGAGTTCGGCCGATCGATGGGCAGGAGCCCCGGCGCGGAGCCCGTTTCGGCGGTTCCGGTCATGACGTCCTCCCGGCGCGCTGCCGTGCGGTCGCCTCGACCGCGTCGACGATCGCCTGGTAGCCGGTGCACCGGCAATAGTTCCCGGAGATGTATTCGCGGATGGCTTCGCGGCTCGGCACGCCGCCTTCCGCCAGAAGCTCGGCGGCCGCCATCAGCATGCCCGGCGTGCAATATCCGCATTGAAGCGCGTTCCGGGCGATGAAGTTTTCCTGCAAATCGGCGATCTCTGCCGAATCCGAAAGCCCTTCGATGGTCTCGACCTCGGCGCCATCGCACTGGACCGCAAGGATCAGGCAGCCGCGCACGATCGATCCGTCGACGCGGACCGTACAGGCGCCGCAGACACCGTGCTCGCACCCGACATGGCTGCCCGTCAGGCCGAGATCCTCGCGCAGGAAGTCGACGAGAGTCTTGCGGCACTCGACCGTTTCGTCGACGCGTCCGCCATTCACGGTGAGGGTGATCCGGGTGCTGGTCTGGTTCATGGGACCGGCCTTTCGAGCTGGGCGGCCACGCGCCGCAACAGCACGCCCGCAAGATGCATCTTCATCTCGCGACTTGCGTGGATGTCGCCGTCGGGATCGAGATCGTCGGCCAAAGCCGCCACCGCCTCGTCGACCGGCAGCGATCCGAGTCGCTGGCCGTTCAGGACAGTTTCCGCGCGGCGCGCACGCACCGGCGTAAGCGCGACGCTGAGGAAGGCGAGGCGGAGGTCCTCGAGCCGGTCGCCCTCGGCGCGCGCGCTCGCGGCAAGGCCGACCAGGGCGAAGTCGCCGTGGCGGCGGGCAAGCTCCGCAAAGGCGACCCTGGTCGTCTCGCCGGCGGCGGGAAGGCGGATGGCGGTCAGGACCTCGTCGGGGCCGAGCGCGGTCTGATAAAGCCCTTGGAAGAAGTCGTCCGCGGCGACCGTGCGCATGCCGCCTGGGCCGGCGATCTCTACCGCGCCGCCCAGGGCGAGGAGGCAAGCGGGCAGTTCGGCGGCCGGATCGGCAAGCGCGATCGAACCGCCGACCGTGCCCCGGTTCCGGATGGCCGGATGGGCGACATGCGGAAGCGCCAGCGCCAGGAGCGGTGCGTGCCTGGCCACGAGGGGCGACTTCTGCGCGGCCGAATGGCGGACGAGCGCGCCGATCTTCAGATCGCCGCCGTCGAGCGCAATGCCGTCGAGGCCGGCGATGCCGTTGATGTCCACCAGCAGCTTCGGCGCGCTGAGCCGCAAATTGAGCAACGCCATCAGGCTCTGGCCACCCGCAATGATGCGCGCCTCGTCCCGATGCTGTTCGAGGAGACCGATCGTCTCGTCGAGCGAACGCGTCTTGGCGTACGCGAAGGATGATGGCTTCACCGCGTTTCCTCCGCCCGCCGGTTTGCCCGGAGGTTTATTGTTTATCGCATGATAATTTGTGACACTCCTCCGAGGCGCTTGTCAACGCTCCATGTTCGCGCGAGCCGATGCAGGGGTGTCCCTGCTCAGCAGGTGAAAGCGCCGAACTGGCCGCGATGAAAGACGAGGGGAGGGCGGTCGGATGCTTCGGTCCGGACGATGCGTCCGACGATAATCTCGTGGTCGCCGCCCGGATAGCGGTGTCTGATCCTGCACTCCAGGCACGCGGTCGCCCCGACGAGGAGCGGTGCGCCGCCGAGGCCTTCCTGGACGGCCACGCCCCGGAACTTGTCCTCCGCCGGCTTGGAGAAGCGCAACGCCAGGTCGCGCTGATCGTGGGCGAGGATGTTGACGGCGACCCAGTTCTGGGCGCGGAAGACGGCAAGGCTCGGCGACTTCAGCGCGAGACTCCAGAGCACGAGCGGCGGGTCCAGCGAGACGGTGTTGAAGGAGTTCACCGTCAGGCCCACGGTCCGGTCATCGGGCCCACGCGCCGTAATCACGGTCACCCCGGTCACGAACCGCCCGAGCACCGAGCGATAGGTAGCCGGGTCTATGTCGGCCAGGAGCTGAGAACGTTCGGAACTGCCATTCGCGTTCATCGGCGCTGTCTCTCGCCTGTCCATCCGAAGATGAATTCTAGTTGACGGGCAGACGTCATTGGTAATGATATTAATTTAACTTGGTCATCAGAGGGACTGATGCCCCGATGAACCTCCGCCAGCTTTCGACGTTCGTCTGCGTCTACGAGGAAGGTTCCTTCAGCAAGGCCGCGAAGCGCCTCAACGCGACGCAGTCCGGCCTGTCCATGCAGAACCAGAACCTCGAAGAAATCGCCGGCGTGAAGCTCTTCGAGCGGTCGCCGCGCGGCGTGACCCCCACCTATGCCGGACAGCGTCTCTATGAGCGCGCGGTCGCGATCCTGCGCCAGCTGAACGAGGCCGAGCAGGAGTTGAAGGCGCTCTCGAAGGGGGTCAGCGGGGAGCTTCGCGTCGGTCTGATGCCGACCTTCACCCGGGGCGTGCTGGCGCCTGCGCTGGCGGGATTTCTGGCCGACCATCGGCACGTGAAGGTCTCGGTGGTGGAAGCCTACAGCGCCGTCCTGACGGAGCAGGTGACGGCGGGCGAGCTCGATTTCGCCGTCGTCCCCCGGGCGCCGCATCGCGACGGCCTGCGGACCCGCTATCTCGGCGGCGACCGGGAGCTGCTGGTGTGCCGGGCGGGCTCGGGTCTCGTGCATCTCGAGCCGGTCGCGCTGTCGCGGCTTCCCCCGTTGAAGCTGGTGCTCCCGGCCCGCGGCAATGCGCGGCGGGATGCGCTCGACGAATATGTCGAAATGCACGGGGTGAAGATCGATGCGATCATCGACATGGATGCGATGATCGCGACGCTCGAATTCGTCGCGAACACGGACTGGATGACCATTCTGCCCGCGACCATCTGCATGAACGACCTCGACGGCCGTTTCCGCAGCCTGCACCCGCTGATCGATCCGCCGATCACCGTCGACTACGCCGTGATCGAGCCGGCGAAAAACGCGCTGACGCCCGCGGCGGCGCTGTTCCTGGAACGGCTGAAGCTCCATTACGAGATGAGCAGCAGCCGATGGGCCGAAATCCTGGGGGAAGCGGCCCCCCGCGCGGTCGTGTCCTCCTGAACTCCGATATCAGGAAGTCTTATCGCGGATATCAGTTCTTATCGTTTCATCTAAAGTCTGGACAGGCGTTAGCCTTTCCGTACGGCCAGGAACCTACGGGAGGGTTGGATGAAGCTCGGCTTCTTCACCATGCCGGTCCATCTGTTGCACCGCTCCTGGAGCGAGACGCTTCGCGAGGACCAGGAGGCGTTCTGCCTTGCCGACGAGCTCGGCTTCACGGAAGCCTATGTGGGCGAGCACGTCACCGACCAGGCGGAGAACATCACGTCCTCGATGATCTTCCTGGCCAGCCTTGCCGGGCGCATCAAGACGATGCGGCTGGGCACCGGCACGGTCAATCTGCCGAACACCCATCCGGCAGCGGTGGCAAGTCAGATCGCCATGCTCGACCACATGCTCGACGGGCGCCTCAACTTCGGCATCAGTCCCGGCGGATTGCTGTCGGATGCGGAAATCTTCGGCAATCTCGATGCCGACCGGAACGCCATGTTCCTGGAAGCGATCAACACCATTCTCGCCATCTGGGAGGGCGAGCCGCCTTACAATATCGAGGGCCGGTTCTGGCGGATCTCGACCGAGCGGACGCTGATGCCGGAGATCGGCCAGGGGATCGTGGGCAAGCCCCTGCAGAAGCCCCATCCGCCGATCATCGTGACGGCGGTCGCGCCGTTCTCGAAGGGTGTCACCGCCGCCGCGGCGCGCGGCTGGGATCCGATCTCGGCCAACTTCCTGATGCCGAAATGGGT
>JAJUFW010000014.1 GCA_029263555.1 Alphaproteobacteria bacterium | reverse complement strand
GCGGAAGGCTTCATCAAGCTGAACGCGCTGCGCCTGCGACTGGGGGCGATGGCCGGCAAATAGCCGGCCGTCCCGCTCGCTCCCGTCTCAAGTGGCAGGGAAGGGCACCGCGCCGAACAGGAAGCGGTGCCCGTGCAGAAGCGCGGCATAGAGCGCGACGGCCCCCGCCAGCCGCCAGAAGCCGAGCTCCCGGACGGCACGGCCCAGTTCCTGACGGCCCTGGAGGATCGCGAGGAACGGAAGGTTCGACGTCTTCAGCTCGAACGGGGCGAAGACGGCCGGCCGGCTGCGCCGGTTCCTGGCATCGATGAAGATCGTCCCGCCGAGGGCCAGCACCGCCAGGAAGCCGAAGAACAGCACCGAGGCCAGATCCCCGTTCGGCACCATGTGAGCGACCGCCCAGAGGCCGAAGGCCCACATCACCGGGTGGCGCGTGATGCGGAGCGCGCCGCGGGCGGGCTCCGGTTCGTGGAGGTCCCGTTCCCATCCGGCCGCGGTCGGGTTGGGCGCGCTCAGGCCGCCCACCAGCAGGACGAGTGCGACCGGCATCAGGATGATGGGAAGGTACGATCCGTAAGGATGGAGATCCCAGAGGACGGGGAAGGGGGGTGCCGCATTGTAGGCCAGGATGAGCCAGAAGAGCGCCGCGAACGCGACGAGCGAAAAGACGCCCCGATACGGTCCCTCGCCCATGGCGTCGACAAGGCGCCCGCGCAGCCCGGTGCTGGCAATTCCGAAATGGGTCAGCAGCAGGAACGCCCCCGCCGCGACCAGAGACCACATCGATCCGACCATCAAGCCTCCCTTTCGGGCCGACCCTGGGCGACCGGCTCCAGAAACATTCAGACCCGATGGCCTGCGGATCGCAAGGCATATGAAGGACCGGGGAGAGCGGAGGGTCCGTATCGGGCCGGCTGCCGACATGCTTCAGGAAAATTTCATTTCTTTATGGTAACGAATTAAGCGGGGAGCCGATAACCCCGCAATACCAATGCCAAAACAGACGGAGCACCAGCGCCCATGTCCTATCTGAAAGCGTGGCAGAACGCCAAAAAGGCCTTCGAGGCGGCCACAGGGAAGAAGAAGCCCAGCGAGTCGTTCCTCGGCGTTTTCCGGAAGTCCTCAGGCATGGAATCGGCCTGCAAGGCGCTGGACGACCAGTTGAAGAAGCCCACGCTGGACGGGCTGAACAAGGCATTGATGAATTTCGACAAGGCGCGAACGGAATACGTCAAGCTGCTGCAGAAGGCGGACGTCGCCGACAAGGGCGGCGACTACGGGCGGGAGATCGCCACGCTGCAGAACGTCCTCGAGGGCATCCAGCAGGATTTCGCGAAGGAGATGCAGGATGCGCTCCAGAATTCGCCGCGTCCGCTCACCGACATTCTGGGCAAGTACTTCAAGGACCTGACCACGCCCGTTCTCACGACGAAGGCCAGCGTCAAGTGGTTCGCCACGGACAAGGCGCTCAAGCTTTCGGGGGCCACCGGCAAGCCGCTGCCGGCTGCCGCGAGCGCGATCGACAACTTCAAGACCGAGATCCAGGCCTATGCGAAGCAGCTGGCCGAGGTGAAAAAGCAGGGCAAGACGCTGTTCAAGAACCGCGACGGAATCAAATTCGCCGCCGACGCCGCGGAGGAAGCCCTGGCCCACATCTTCACGCCGGGCGAAGGGGCGCTGCCCGCCTTCCGCATATGGGTGGCCGAACAGCAGGAGTCCTTCAAGAAGGCCAAGAACCCGGCCGGGATGAAGGAGTTCATCGAGTCGGGCCCGCTGGCGGCAAAGCTGAAGAAGCTTGGCGACGACCTGAACGACGAGATGGTTCGCATGAACAATCTCGCGGCCGACATCAGGAAGCTGGCCCGGTAGAGGTTCAAGGTAGCGGGCCGGCCGTTCTGGCCGGCCCGGCCTTCCTCAGTTCCGTCCGGCGCCGGCGATGCGGTCCATGAGCATGCCGGGCTCGCCGGCGATGTGAAGCACTTTCCGCCGGTCGGTTGTGCCGGACAGGATAGAGAAGCTGCTTTTCGGCAGCCGCCATTCCTTCGCCAGAAGCTTGATCAGCGCCTCGTTCGCCTTGCCGTGTTCGGGGACCGCGGTCACGCTTGCCTTGAGCACGGTGCCGCCGTCCGCGTCCGGCGCCGTGCCCTGGATGGCGGTGCGCTTGGCGCCCGGGGAAAGGCGGACGGAAATCCGGACGCCGTCCGCGGCCGCCGAGGCGAACGGGACGTCAGAACGCGGCGCCACCGTGCAGGGCCACCAGCAGATTGCGCAGCACCATCTGCACGAAGACGATCCCGAGGATCAGCACGACAGGCGAAACGTCGATCCCGCCGAGATACGGGATGAATCGGCGGATCGGCCTCAGCGCCGGCTCGGTCAGGCGGTAGAGGACGTCTCCGATGACGTAGACGACCCGGTTGCTGGTGTTCACCACGTTGAAGGCCACGAGCCAGCTCAGGATGGCGGAGATGATCAGGACCCAGATGTAGAGGTCCAGTGCCATGTGAAGGATCCGGATGAGCGGATCGAGAATGATCATGTGTCAATCCATGAGCCGTGGTCGCGGCCCGAATCGGCCGGTGCGGGATAAACTATCGACGGCTTTCCTATCGGACAAGACGGTGCGGGAGAATTCCAGAGGTCCCGCCGTCTCGGCGCTTGACAGGCCGGGGCGGGCGGACCATATTTCGCGCCGCTCCGGGATACCGGGCCCGCTTGCGGGCCTTCCCAACCCCGGAGCCATACCAATGCGTGGGGCCGTAGCTCAGTTGGGAGAGCGCTAGAATCGCACTCTAGAGGTCGAGGGTTCGACTCCCTTCGGCTCCACCACTCCTCCATCATACGGCCCGAAGACATGGGCGGCAGACCGCAGGCAACCTCATGCCGGATGAGGCTTGTCGATGGTCTGCAGGGTCCTCTGTTCCGGTCGATTTATTCCAGAGCAAAGTGCAGGAAGCCGACGGGCGGGATGCCGTCGTCGACTTCCCTGATGCCGAGCCGCTGACCGGCGCGTATCATCGGGACATTGATCTTCTTGCGGGCATGCAGATGCGGCCGCAGGCGGTGACCGGGCGGGGCTCTTGAGGCCGATCGGCCCGTCCCCGGACGGTCCCGCACGGATCTGTCGGTTGACAGTGCTCCTCCCGTGAAGCAGAGAAGCTGAATGGCCCAACGCTCTCCGCTGATCACGCCCGTCCTTCTCGCTGGCTGCCTCGTGGTGCTGGTCGGCTTCGCCATCCGCTCCTCGTTCGGCGTCTTCCAGCTTCCGATCGCCATGGAATTCGGCTGGCCCCGCGCCGATTTCTCGCTCGCCATCGCGATCCAGAATCTCGCCTGGGGGTTCGGCCAGCCGTTCTTCGGCGCGGTGGCCGAGAGGATCGGCGACCGCAAGGCGATCGTCCTCGGCGCCCTGGCCTATGCGCTGGGCCTCGTGCTGTCTGCGGGCGCGACCTTGCCGATCCAGCACCAGCTCTACGAGGTGCTGGTCGGGATGGGCATCGCGGGAACGGGGTTCGGGGTGGTGCTGGCCGTCGTCGGCCGGGCGTCGTCGGATGAGAACCGCTCCATGTCGCTTGCCATCGTGACCGCGGCGGGGTCCGCCGGGCAGGTGCTGGGACCGCCCCTGGCCGAGGGCCTCCTGGCGCTCATGCCGTGGCAGAGCGTGTTCCTGACCTTCGCCGCGCTGATCCTGGCGGTGCTGTTCGTGCTGCCGTGGATGCGCGCGCCGGCCCCCGCCTCCAAGGCGGAACTGCAGCAGAGCATGGGGGCGGCGGTGCTGGGCGCGCTGCGGGACCCCAGCTTCACGCTGATCTTCCTGGGATTCTTCTCCTGCGGCTACCAGCTCGCCTTCATCACGGCCCACTTCCCCGCCTTCGTGGCGGAGGTCTGCGGGCCGATCAGGCTGGACAGCGTGCTGCACGCGATGGGGATCACGACGACCAACGCGCTGGGCGCCGTCGCGATCTCGATCATCGGGCTCGGCAACATCGCGGGGACGCTGGCGGCCGGCTGGGCCGGGAAGCGCTTCAGCAAGAAATACCTGCTGGCCGGGGTCTACACGGGCCGCACCCTGGCCGCAGCCTGGTTCATCCTGACGCCGATGACACCCACCACGGTGCTCGTGTTCTCGGCCGTGATGGGCAGCCTGTGGCTCGCCACCGTGCCTCTCACCTCGGGCCTGGTCGCGCATCTTTACGGGCTGCGCTACATGGGCACGCTCTACGGCATCGTGTTCCTGAGCCACCAGCTCGGAAGTTTCGTGGGCGTCTGGCTCGGCGGGCGGCTCTACGACGCCTATGGCAGCTATGAGGCCGTGTGGTGGATCGGCGTGGGCGTGGGTGCCTTCAGCGCGATCGTCCACCTGCCGATCCGGGAGATCCCGCGGCCCCTCGCGCCAGCCCCCGCCGCGTGAGACGGCCGCGATTCGCGGCCATCGGCAGGATCGGCGTGAGCGCGAGGGGCGCGCGTTCAATCGAGGCCTGCGCGGGCGATGGCCGGGCCGCCCCATTGTTGATAGGATGAGGCCTGCTGCCGGGATCGGTACACCCGCGAAGGCCTTCGTCCATGCCTCGCGCAAAGCGGATCCGCGAATCCACGCGCGACGACGCGCCCGATCGACAAGGGGCGCGCCGCGAACCGTCGGGCGCGCACCCCTTCGGCGAGCGGCGGGAGATCACCGCGCTCTTCTATGACCTGATCGACTCGACACGGCTTCTCACGCATTCCGACCTGGAGGATTTCCAGGATGTGATCGGGGCCTTCCAGGGGCGGTCATGCGCGGCCGTCAGCGCCCATGGCGGGTCGGTAAGCGAGGTCCTGGGCGATGGCGGGCTCGCCTTCTTCGGCTATCCCGAACCTTTGGAGGATTGCGCAACGGCAGCGATTCATGCCGGGCTCGACATCGTCGACGCCTGCCGGCAGCTTGCGGCTCACGCCGGCTGGGGCGACCTGCACGTGCGCGTCGGGATCGCGACCTCCGACGTCGTGATCCAGGCGACGGAGGGCCGCATTTCCGCAGGCGTGACCGGCGTTGCGCCCGTACTGGCGTCGCGCCTCCAGTCCATCGCGCAGCCGGACTCCGTGGTGGTCTCCGAGCGCACGCGGCGCCTCGCGCGCCGGCATTTCGCCTTCCGCTATCTCGGCCCCCGCCGTCTCAAGGGCTTCGACGAACAGCAGGAGATCTGGGGCGCGCGTCGCCGGACAATCAACGCCACGCGGTTTCTCGCGCTCGGCCGATGGAGCCATCGGATGATCGGGCGCGAGGACGAGCTTGCGGCTGCGCTCGCGGCGTGGCGAAGCGCGGTCGCCGGCCGCGGCCGGGCCCTGGTGCTCAGGGGACCGGCGGGAATCGGCAAGTCCCGCCTCGCCTTCGAGCTGTTCCGGCGGATTCGCGCGGAGCGCGCCCGCCTCATCGTCTTCCAATGCTCCCGGCGCGGGGCGCATGCCGCGCTGTCGCCGCTCGTGGATCTTCTCCGCTCGGCGTCCGGTGCGGCCGCCGGGACGACCGATCCGACGTTCCGGCAGATCGCCTCGCTGATGCGGCGCGAAGGCATTTCCGACGCCCTCGCGATCGAGAGGATCGCGTTCGCCGCGGGCGCCGACGTGCCGTCGAAGCAGAGCATGGAAGAGGTCGGCCCCCAGCAGTTCCGTGAGCGGATCGTCTGGGCGGTACGCCGCTGCGTCGAGGATTGGGCCCGGGCGGGGCCGATCGTCATCGCCGTCGAGGATCTCCATTGGATCGATCCGACCTCGCGGGATCTGCTGCGGGACTTGGCCGGCTGGATCCGCGACAAGCCGGTCCTCCTGATCCTGACGACTCGCGAGCGACCGGCGTGGCTCGATCCCGAACCGCATGTCACGCAGATCACCCTCGATCGCCTGTCGGCGGCCGAAGCGGGCCAACTTCTTGCCGATCTCCTGCCGGAGGTGAAGGCGGGCCCCTTCCGCGCGCGGCGGTTTCTCTGATCCATCAGCGCACCAACGGGGTGCCGCTTTATCTTGAGGAACTGTCGCGCTGGCTCGCCGGGGCACAGGCCACGCGTCAGGCCGGCTGGATGGACCTCCTCTCGAGCGCCCGCATCTCCAGCTTCGAGAACCTTCTGTCGGCAAGGATGGGCACCTCTGGCCTGGTGAAGACGGTCGCCCAGGCGGCGTCCGTCATCGGATATTCCTTCGACGAGGAACTGCTGGGCGCGGTCCTGCCCGACCTCCCGGGAGACCGCCTGAAGGCCGCGATCGCCCGGCTGGTCGACGCGCAGATCCTGGTCCGCCGACGGCAGGGCGCGGCGCCCCGTTACGAATTCCGGCACGCCGCGATCCAGGAATCCCTGTACGGCGCGCTCCTGCGGAAATCGCGGACCGCGCTGCACCGGAGGATCTATCTGGCGGCGACGCGCGGCGAGGGCGGAGGGGTGCCGATGGGCCCCGCGATCCTTGCAGATCATGCGGAACGGGCGGGGCTGCTCAAGGAGGCGGTCGGCCATTATATCCTGGCCGCAAAGGACAGCTCGGCCCGCTCGGCGGTTGTGGAAGCCCGTCACCTGCTGGAACGCGCCCTCGGTCTCCTGGAGCGGATCGGGCCGGACGACGAGCGCGAGCGCCTGGAGCTGTCGGCGATGGCGGCGCTGGGCCCGGTCCTCACCAGCACCCAGGGGACGAAATCCCGGGAAGCGTGCCGGCTTTACGAGCGCGCGATCGAGATCGTCCGGCGCCGCCCGGCCGACGAGCAGGCGGCATGGTTTCCGATCTACTGGGGCTGGTGGTACACCGGCGCCGATTTCGGCATCCAGCGCGAGCGCGCCGCGGCCGTCATGTCGGATCTCCGGCGCGTCGAGGATCCCGAGGTGCAGCTGCAGGTCCAGCACTGCGTCTGGGCCATCGACTTCAATGTCGGTCGCCACGATACCTGCATCGCCGCCGTCGATGCGGGACTGGCCCTCTATCAGGCGGGAAGCGGACGCGAAAGCCGCACGCTCTACGGGGGGCACGATCCGCGGGTCTGCGGGCTCGGACAGAAGGGGCTGTCGCTCTGGTTCAAGGGGTTCCCGACGCTTGCCGTCGTCTCGGCCGAGGCCGCGGTCCGCTGGGCGCATAGGATCGTCCATGTCGGCAGCATCGCGCATGCCTACGACATCATGGCCATGCTGCAACGCTACCGGCGCGACTATGGCGGGCTGCGGCATACGGCCGCCGCCATGCGGCGGCTTGCGCGCAAGCACGATCTGCCCTCCCTGTCGGCGAAGGCGCTCATCTTCGACGGGTGGCGCAATGCCAATCTCGGGCAGCCGGAGCGTGGCCGGAAGATGGCCGAAGAAGGGTTCGCCATCCAGCGTGAAATCGGGACGCGAGAGGACTTCCCGGTCTATTCCGAAATGCTGGCCGAAATCCTCGTCAGGCTTTCGGACCGCGGTTCGGCGCTTGATGTCGTCGACGAGGCCCTGCGGGAGGCGGAGCTGACAGGCCATCTCTACTGGGTTCCGGAACTCTATCGCCGCCGCGCGTTGATCGGGGCCGAACTCGGCTTTCCCGGCGGCAAGGTCGCGGCACTGCTTGACCGGGCGCTGCAAGTCGCCGAGGAGCAGCGGGCGACAATGCTTTTCCTCCGCGCCTACGACACGGTGCTCGCGCTCGGTCTTTCGGATCGCGTGGCGCCGGTGCCGGTAAACGTCCTTCGGTCGGCGATGGCGGGCGTGGAGCAGGGGGGCGAAATGGCAACTCTTCTGGACGCCATCGCGCACCGGGCGAACGGCCCCGCGCTCCGATGAGGGGCGGGCCCGACAGGGCATCGCTCTCGCACGGCCGCACCGCGGACGAGGACGCCCGGCGGGGGGAAGATCCGGGCCGCGCCCTCCGGCTCCTGCTGCCGCGGCTCTCGGTGCTGGGCATCACCCGGATCGGGGACATCACCGGCCTCGACCGGATCGGAATACCGGTGGTCCAGGCCGTGCGGCCGCTCGGCCTCGCCAATGCCGTGACCCAGGGGAAGGGGCGTGACCGCGATGCTGCGGCGGTGTCGTCCATCATGGAGGCGGCCGAACAGTTCTTCGCGGAGCGGATCGACCGCCTTCGCCCGGTGAGGGCCTCTGCGGAGAAGCTGGGCGTCGCCCATGAACTGTTTGCTCGGCATGTGTTGCCGAATGCGCCGGCGAACTGGCCCCGAATCGAGACGGCCTGGACCCGGGCGACCGATCTCCTCACGGGCGGACCCGCATGGCTGCCGCTCGAGATGGTCCACACGGCCTATGTCGAGCCGCCGGTCGCATCGGACGGCCTCTTCTTCGCGTCCACGACGGGGCTTGCCGCGGCGTTCTCGGAACGCGCGGCGGTACTGCACGGGCTTCTCGAATGCCTGGAACGGGACGCGGTCGCCCGGGCGCATCGCGTGCATGGGTTCTTCCAGAGGTTCCGGATCGATCCCGGAACCGCCGGGGACGCCGAGTTGGAGGAACTCGTGGAAAGGGTCAGGGCGGCCGGCCTCCATTGCGCGTTCTGGTCCGCGCCGGGGATGGCCGGCGTTCCGGTCGTCTGGTGCCAGGTGATGGAGGACGGCAGCCTCCCGCTGATAACGCCCTATCCGGCCGACGGCTTTGCCGCCGATCCGGATCCGGTCTCGGCCGCCCGGCGGGCCCTTCTCGAAGCGGCGCAGTCGCGCCTTGCCGCGATTTCCGGCGCCCGCGACGACATCACGCGCGCCTCCTTCCCGCGCCACACGGATTGGGGCCTCATCGATGGGCATCGCCGTCTCCTCGCCGAAGGCCCGAAGCCGATGGACTTCGCCGCCCTGCGGGAACGGGCCCCGGCAACGGAGGGCGATCCGCTGGATCGCCTCCTCCGGCATCTGTCGGGGGCCGGGATCTCCTCGGTGTTGTGCACGCCGCTCGACACCCGTCCGTGCCGCGGGATCGCCGCGGTGCGCGTGGTCGTGCCGGAGCTTCGGCCATTGACGGAGGGCTGAGGTGGAAGGATCGGGCGCGGGCGATGCAAGGCCGGTCGTCTTCCTTGGGCCGACGCTGGCCGTCGAGGAAGCGCGGCGGCATCTCGCGGCCGTTTTCTGTCCGCCCGCGGCCCAGGGTTCGGTCGTCTCGGCGGTGCTGCGTTTCCGCCCCTCGGCAATCCTGCTGATCGACGGTGTCTTCGAGGGCGAGCCGGCGGTGCGGCACAAGGAGCTGCTCTGGGCGATGGCGCGCGGCTTCCCGGTCTTCGGGGCCGCCAGCCTCGGGGCTCTCCGCGCGGCAGAGCTCAGCCGCCAGGGCATGATCGGCGTCGGCCTGATCTTTCGCTGGTACCGGCGGTTTCCCCTGCTGCCGGACGATGCGGTCGCGGTGCTGCATGGCCCGCGTGAGCTAGGTTCTCGCGCGCTCACGCGGTCGCTCGTGGACCTGACGATCACTGTCCGGCATGCCGAGCGAAGCGGCCTGATCGACCGCGGGACGCGTCTTGTCCTGGAAGGCGCGGCCCGCTCCCTCAACTTCCGCGACCGAACGGTCGCCGGCATGGTCGACCGCGCGTTCGGCGGCGCGCTCCCCCTTTCGGACCGGCTGGCGCTCGCGGACGGGATCCGGCGCTCCTTCGTCGATCAGAAGCGGGACGACGCCCTTCGGGCGCTCCGCCTCCTGCATGACTTGGAAGCGACCGGCATGCCGGTCCCGCCTGCCGCAGCGTTCGTCACGACCACGGCGTTCCTGCGGGATCTGCGCCATTGCGGCATTGACCCGGCTTGAGGGACAGGGAGGGTCCGGAAATCCGTCCTTCCTCGCCCCCGCGGGAGCGATTATCGTAGCGATGGCGAGGGGGGACCCCCGATCATGCCTCGCGACGAGAGCAAGGAGGGCACGGGCCTCGGGACCAGATTCCTGATCTACCCTCAGGCGCCGCACGTGCCGGGCTATGCGACTCCGGAGACTGTCTGGATTTCCACCGATCCGGCCTCCCTGCAGCCCGGGCCGTCTGACGCGCGCGTCTATGTCCGCGACGCCGCCCTGGCGAAGGATCCCTATGAATTTCCCTATCTGCCGCCCTTCGTGGGGCTGACCCATCCGCCGGCAGCGGCGGGGCCGGACGGTCATTTCGACCATATTCAGCCCGGCACGCGCGAATTCGTGGCCGCCCATGCCTTTGCCGCGGTCAGCCGCGTCCTCGACATCTGGGAGAGCTATCTGGGCCGGCCGCTCGTCTGGCATTTCGCGGAGACTTACGAACAGCTGGAGATCATCCCCTGGCTCGACTGGGAGAACGCCCAGTCCGGCTACGGATTCCTCGAGCTTGGCGTCGAACGCGGGCCGGACGGCAGGACATATCCCTTCGCGCTGAATTTCGACACGATCGCGCACGAAGTCGGCCATGCCATCCTGTTCTCCCTGATGGGCGTGCCGGAAGACCTGGCCTATACGGGCGACTTCGGCGCCTTTCACGAGGCCTCTGCCGATCTCGTATCGCTATTGTCGTTCCTTCATTTCGACACCGGGCTCGAACGGCTGCTCAGGCGTTGCCACGGCAACCTGCTGACCTTGAACGAGCTGAACCGGATCGTGGAACTGACCGGCGAGCGGCAGATCAGGCTTGCCAGCAATTCGCGCCGCCTGTCGGAAGTGACGAGCGAGGTGCACGACCGCTCGCGACCGTTTACCGGCGCGATGTTCGACACGCTTGTCGATCGGTTCCACGCCCTCCTGGTGGAGGAGGGGCTGGCCGACGCACGGCTTCTCGACATCGATGTCAGGGATTTCGACGGGGCCCTGCTCGACCGCCTCACCGCGCTCACCGCATCGGCCTACCGCGCCCGCCCGTTCCTATTCAAGTCCGCCCTCGCCCGGGCCCGTGACGAGGTCGGGCTGGTGCTGGCCCGGGCATGGCGGATGCTGGACCCCGACCATCTGAGTTTCGACCGCATTGCCGTGGCGGTCCTCGAATCCGCCTTAGACGGCGAACCGGACCTGACCGCGGGCTTCGAAGCCAATTTTCGCTGGCGAGAGATTCTGTAGCGGCAGGTCATTCAGGGGACGAAGGACATGAGCGACTTCCACAAGCCGACCTTCACCTTTCCGGACAACGCCTACCACGCCACTCAGGTGCGCCTCTACGGCATTCCGGGATTCTCCGATATCGGGCACCCGGCCAGGCCGACCACCTTCACGATCGACAATACGGACGTCACGATCTCGCAGTCCGGCCGATACGACATCGGCGAGGAGGAGTCGAGGCAGGTGGAGGCGAAGCTGAGGGCGGTCGACCCGTCGCATGTCGATGCATGGCCGCCATTTTCACCTTTCGCCTTCCCGGTCAAGTTCACCTATTTCATGCCGATGCAGATCAAGGCGATGGGGGTGGTCTATATCTCTGCGTCCTTCGACTTCGAGGATGCGGACGACCGGCCGCTATCCATCGGCATCATCTATGGCTATGCCTATGAAGGCCACTGCTACGACCTTCCCAAGCCGAAGATCATGCTGCTTCCGGCGCTTCCCCGCAGCATCCCCGCGGATGACTGCGGCTACAAGGAAAAGGAGGCCGAAGGGTATCGCCTCTGGATCGTCGACAAGCTGGACCAGTGCGTGGAGATCGAGGTCAACCAGGGCTTCGTCGAACAGCTGGTGCTGGAGGCGAACCTGCCCGGCCGACGCTCCCCGTCGACCTACAGGGCCACCATGGCGCTCAATCACCGGGGCGGCCGCCTCACCGAATAGACGACCGATCCGGCAAGCCGGGCGGTCGCCGGCGCGGCGCTGCAGCACCTTGAACACGTCATGGGCCGCATCGCCGGCGCTGATCGGCCCGATGTCCACGATGATCCGGAAGGAAGGTCTCGCCGCGGCCGGTCCGATGCCGCGCCCTTGAGAGGCGCCGCCCGTCGGACGGCGGTCGCCCATGGGCAGGATAGCCGCTGCCCGTCCGGAACCTCGCCCGGTACGGCCGGTTAGCTGTGATGAATCCTCAAATCCCCTAACCGTCCCGGAGGCGAAGGAGACACATGGCCGATCGTCTGCTTGCTCTGCTCGGCCTTTCGGCGGTGCTGGCGCTGGCGCCCGTTGCGGCGAACGCCCAAGACGGATGCGCTGCCGAACTCGAGCGATTGCAGCAGGATGTCGAGACGGCGGAGTTGAGCGACGAGGATCGCACGAAATACGAGAGCCTGATGAAGGGCGCCGTTTCCCTGCGTGATAACGGCGACGACGAGAATTGCCTTCTGGTCGTCGAACAGATCCGGCGCGAAATCGGCGTCTATCCCGAGACCGACGACGGTGGGGCGACGATCGACTCCGCCGATTGAGCCATGCCGTCAAGGCTTCGCCCTCGTCAGGCGCTCCGGGGTCCGCCCGTCTGGGCATGCGGCCCGCCGGTCGCCAGGGAATACCCCCGTGTAACAGACCGGACCCTCCCAGGTTCCGCCCGTAAGGCGGGGGAACCGGCGCCGGCACCACACGTTGGCATTCGGATCGCGCCCGCCGCTTGCCCGCCCTTGAGTCGGGCGGCAGCCAGCCGAAAAGGAACCGATGCCCGGACATCGCGCGCATAGCGACCGGCCGATGGGGGCGGCAATGTTCCGCACATTGTCGGACGTCATCGACAGGCTCTCCGCCCATGGCGACAAGCCGGCGGTCGTGGTGCCCGGCCGCAGGACTGTCGAAACCTGGACCTACGGGGATCTGGCGGACCGTGCCGGTGCCTTGGCACAGGGGCTGGCGCAGGCCGGTCTGCGGAAAGGCGACGCCGTCACCCTTCTGTCCGGCAACAGCGCAGAATGGATCGCGGCCTGCCTGGCGGTGATTCGGGCGGGTGGCGTGATCGTCCCGCTGGATGTGCAGCTGGAGGATGGAACGCTTGACCGGGTGCTGGAGGACAGCGGCGCCCGGTTCGCCTTCGTGACCGCAAGCGGTGCCGGCCGGCTGCGGCGGGACGATGCCGACGCCCGGCCCCGACCGGTCGTCCTGGACGATGCCGACGACGAACGAAGCTGGCGTCGACTGACGGCGGGCGCGGGCCGCCCGTTGCCCCCGGTCGAACCGGGCGACCTGGCGGCCCTCTTCTACACCTCCGGCACCACCGGCCCGCCCAAGGGCGTCCCCCTCAGCCATGCCAATCTCGTCTTTCAGCTGAATGCGATCGTGGCGGCGGAGCTGGCCACCCCGGACGACCGCGTGCTGCTGCCGCTGCCGCTGCATCACGTCTATCCCTTCGTTTTCGGCATGCTGGCGCCGCTGGCGCTCGGCTTGCCGATCGTGCTGCCGCGATCGCTGACCGGCCCGGAGATCGCAAGCGCCATGCGGGATCGGTCGGTGACCCTGATCATGGGCGTGCCACGCCTCTACAGCGCCTTCGACACGGCCGTGCGCACACGGATCGAGGCTTATGGCCGGATCGCCGCGGGCCTGGTGCGGGCCGGGCTCGCGGCCAGCATGTGGTTGGGGCGCCATCTGGGTCTCCGCCCCGGCCTGGCGCTGTTCCGCCCGCTGCGCGCGCGAATTGCCCCGGATCTGCGGCTCCTGGTTTCGGGCGGCGCGGCACTCGATCCCGACCTGGCCCGGCGCCTGGAAGGCTTCGGCTGGCAGGTCGCGAGCGGCTACGGCCTGACCGAGACCTCCCCGATGCTGACCTGGAACCTGCCCGGCGAGGGAAGGCTGGAGACGGCCGGGCGGCCGGTTCCCGGCGTCGAGCTTCGCATCGCAAGCGGCGGCAAGGAGCCGCCGGCGGCAGAGGACGACGGCGGCGCGCATGGTTATGGCGAAATCCTCGTCCGCGGGCCCGGAGTGTTTGCCGGCTACCGGAATCTGCCCGATAAGACCGGGAAGGCCTTCACCGAGGACGGCTGGTTCCGCACCGGCGATCTCGGCTATCTCGACGACGGGTATCTCTGCATCGTCGGTCGCGCCTCGACGATGATCGTCACGGAGAGCGGGAAGAACGTCCAGCCCGAGACGGTGGAGGACGCCTATCTCGCAAGCCCGGTGATCCGCGAGATCGGGGTGCTGCAGAAGGACGGCAGGCTGGTCGCGGTGATCGTGCCGAATCCGAACGCGATCGGCCCGGACGGCGACCCCGCGAAGGCGGTCGATGCCGCGTTGCGCGAGCAGTCCCGTCGGCTTCCGTCCTACCAGCGCCTTGCGGACTATGCGATCACCCCCGAACCGCTGCCGCGCACGCGTCTCGGCAAGCCGCGCCGCCATCTCCTGGCCGAACGCTTCGACCGGGCCAAGCAGGGCGACATCGGGATCGAGGCCGCGCAGCCGGTTGCGCCGGAGGCGATGTCGGCGGAGGACCGGGCGCTGCTCGGCAATCCGGCGGCGCGTTCGACCTGGGACTGGCTTGCCGGCCGCTACGCCGATCGCCGGCTGACGCCGGACAGCAGCCCGCAGCTCGATCTCGGCGTCGACTCGATGGAATGGATCACCTTCACGCTGGAGATCGGACAGCGGACGGGTGTGGAGCTTTCGGAAGAGACGATCGCACGGATCGAGACGGTCCGCGACCTGCTGCGCGAAGTGGCCGAGGCATCGGGGTCGGGGGAGACGGCGTTCAGCCTATCGATCCTGGACCGGCCGGAGGCGCATCTCACCGACGACCAGAAACGGTGGCTGAAGCCGCTGGGCCCGGCCGAGGCCAGGTTCGCGCGCGTCCTGCACGGGATCGACCGCCTGATCATGCGCCATCTGTTCCGCCTTCAGGCCCACGGGGTCGATCGGCTGCCCGAGGGACAGGCGGTGTTCACGCCGACGCATGGCAGCTTTCTCGACCCCTTCGTCGTGGCCGCGGCCCTCGATTACGGGCGCTTGCGCCGGACCTTCTGGGCCGGAGACGCGGGCGTCGCCTTCGGCAATGCGCTGACCCGCCGGGTCAGCCGACTGGCGCAGGCCGTACCCATCGATCCGCGCCATGGTGCCTTTTCCAGCCTCGCGCTCGGCGCCGCCGTGCTGAAGCGTGGCGAAAGCCTGGTCTGGTTTCCCGAAGGCCAGCGGTCGCACAGCGGCGAGGTGCAGGATTTCAAGCCCGGGATCGGCATTTTGCTGGAACGCCACCCGGTTCCCG
>JAJUFW010000081.1 GCA_029263555.1 Alphaproteobacteria bacterium | reverse complement strand
CGGGCACATTGTCGTCGATGAGTATCTGCGCACCGACGAGCCCGGCGTCTATGCGATCGGCGATGTCGTCGGCCCGCCCTGGCTGGCCCACAAGGCGAGCCACGAAGGCATCATCTGCGTCGAGAAGATCGCCGGCCTCAACGACGTCCATCCGCTCGACGTGACCAGGATCCCCGGTTGCACCTACTGCACGCCGCAGGTCGCGAGCGTCGGCCTTACCGAAAGCAAGGCGAAGCAGCTCGGGCACGAGGTGAAAATCGGCCGGTTCCCGTTCATTGGCAACGGCAAGGCGATCGCGCTCGGCGAGCCCGAGGGGATGGTCAAAACCGTCTTCGATGCCCGGACCGGCGAGCTTCTGGGGGCGCACATGGTCGGCGCCGAGGTCACGGAGCTGATCCAGGGATTCGGCATCGCCCGGACCCTGGAGACGACCGAGGCCGAGCTGATGCACACCGTGTTCCCGCATCCGACGCTGTCGGAGATGATGCACGAAAGTGTGCTCGACGCCTATGGCCGGGCCATTCACTTCTAAGTCCTTCGCCGGACGCGGGGCAGGGCGGCTTGCGGCCGCCTTGGCCTCGCGCGCCAAGACGCTTATGTTCAGTCGAGCTTGACTGATCAACGACCTCAGGGAACGAGATGGCCATAGCGCCCGACAAGGTCCGGCATCCCGAAAAGGCCCATCGCCCGGACAACCCGATCCAGCGCAAGCCGTCCTGGATCCGGGTCAAGGCGCCGGTCTCGAAGGAGTACCACGAGACCCGGCAGCTGATGCGCAACCTGCAGCTTGCGACCGTGTGCGAGGAAGCAGCCTGTCCCAATATCGGCGAGTGCTGGTCGAAGGGGCACGCCACGGTCATGATCCTCGGATCGGTCTGCACGCGGGCCTGCGCCTTCTGCAACGTCGCGACCGGCAAGCCGGATGCCCTGGACCCGCACGAGCCCGAACATGTGGCCGAAATGGTCACCCGCGTGGGGCTCAACCATATCGTTATCACCTCGGTCGACCGGGATGATCTTGAGGACGGCGGCGCCCAGCACTTCGCGGATGTGATCAACGCGGTCCGCCGCGCGTCTCCCGACACTACGATCGAGATACTGACCCCGGACTTCAAGGGGAAGAAGGGCGCGCTCGAAATCGTGGTGGAAGCCCAGCCGGATGTCTTCAACCACAATCTCGAGACGGTGCCGCGGCTCTACCCGACGATCCGCCCCGGGGCGCGCTATTTCACGTCGCTGAACCTGCTGAACCGCGTGAAGGAGCTGGATCCCTCGATCTTCACCAAGTCCGGAATTATGGTCGGGCTGGGAGAGACCCGGGAGGAGGTTCACCAGGTCATGGACGACTTGCGTGCGGCGGATGTCGACTTCATGACGATCGGTCAGTATCTGCAACCGACGCCGAAGCATGCCAGGGTCGACCGCTTCGTCACGCCCGACGAGTTCGCGGCCTACGAAAAGGTCGGACGGGGCAAGGGGTTCCTGCTGATTTCGGCAAGCCCGCTGACGCGTTCTTCATATCATGCCGATGGCGACTTCGCGAAGCTGCGGGCGGCGCGGGAGGCTAGGCTGGCGGGCCTCGCTTCGATGAACCTGGTCGAACTCGCGGCCGCGTCAGCCGCGGAATGATCCGGCCGACAATGGAAAAATCCGGACGAAAGGCCATTTAAGGGCGATGCCCACGCACGCCGAAAAACGCGTTCTGCCGTATACCCCCGAGCAACTGTTCGACCTGGTTGCGGATGTGGAGAGTTACCCGAAGTTCCTGCCCTGGTGCATCGCGTGCCGGGTCCGTCGGCGTTCGGGCGACAAGATCATCGCCGATCTGATCATCGGTTTCAAAATGATCCGGGAGCGGTTCACGTCGGAGGTGTCTCTGCACCGCCCCGAGCTGATCGATGTCCAGTACATCGAAGGACCGCTCCGGCACTTGAACAATCACTGGAAGTTCCGGCCGCATCCGCAAGGCTGCGAAATCGATTTCTACGTCGATTTTGAGTTCCGCTCGAAGCTGCTGCAGTCGCTCATCGGCACGCTTTTCAACGAGGCCTTCAAGCGCATGGTCGCCGCCTTCGAGGCCCGCGCGGCGGAGCTCTATGCCCCGAAAAAGGTCGACGCAACGCCGGAACCGCGCTCCGTCTGAGCCGGCCGGGTCAGAACAGAATCCGGGCCTCCAGCCTGTCGATCCAGTCGCGCGGAACGAAGTGGGAGGGATCTCGGGCGACCTGCCAGGAGGCGAAGGCGGCGATCATGGCATCGAGCGCATCGCCTCCGGAATGCCCCACCGCGAGTTCCACGAAGGTCGGCTTCGGTTCGAGCCCGGCGGCGGTCAGCCGCGACAGAATGGCGGCCCGCGCCGCGACCGCAGCGGGGAAGCGCCCCTTGTAAGATCGATAGAGGCCGAGCCGTTTCAGCGTCGAAGCGGGACAGGTCTCGACGACCGCCGGCCGGTCGTCCGCGAGGGCGGTCATCGGCGGCGCAGCGACGGCATCGGCACCGAGAAGCGGCGCCAGGACGCCGGTCAACCCCCACCAGGTCTGGCGGTAGAGCCTCAGGTTATAGGCGCAGAACGGCGTGCGGGCCTCCCGGTCGGTCCGACGCTTCACCTCCCGGCCCCGGGCGCGGGTGCGGCAATCGGCGCGGAATCGTTCGGGGTCCGGATGACGTTCGGGAAACTCGATCACGAAGCGCCGCCAGTTCCGGGGCCAGGCGAACGAAGCCGGGAGGCCGAACGGAAAATCGAAACCGATGAGGGCGCCGCGCTCCAGCGCCGCGGCGCGGTCGACACCGCCTCCCGGAAGTTCGCACGCGGGCGTGAGGTATTCGAGGACAAGGCGGTCGGCTAGGCCGACGGCCAGCCAGATTCCCCGACCGGCCGCATGAGAGGCGCTGAAATCGACACCGATGACGCGCGCGAAGGGCGGGATCATCCGCCGTCGGCAATGGCCCGGGCCAGAAGCTCGATCGCCGCGCTCACCGTTTGCCCGCGGATGTCTGCCCGGTCGCCCGCGAAAACATGGCGGTGCGCGACGGGGCCGGTACCGCGGCGGGCGAGGCCGATCCAGACCAGGCCGACGGGCTTTTCCGGGGAGCCGCCGTCCGGGCCGGCGATGCCGGTGACGGCCGCGGCCAGGTCCGCCCGCGAATGGGCAATGGCGCCGGCGGCCATGGCCTCTGCAACCTCTCGGCTCACCGCGCCGTGGGACCGGATGAGTTCGGGCGGCACGCCGAGACTCTCGGTCTTCGCCTCGTTGGAATAGGTGACGAAGCCCCGTTCGAAGGCCTGCGACGATCCCGGAACGGCCGTCAGGCACCCGGCCAGCAGTCCGCCGGTGCAGCTCTCGGCCGTGACGAGCATGATCTTCCGCTCGATGCACGCCTTGAGCAGACGGTCGGCGGCCGCCATCGTTTCGTCGGCAAATCGCATCGCGTGACCTCACATCCAGAAGGACAGGGCCCACACCAACGTCCCGGCGTAGATCCCGGCAACGACGTCGTCCAGCATCACGCCGAACCCACCGCCGACCTCCCGGTCGATCCATGAGGCGGGCCATGGCTTGACGATATCGAAGAACCGGAACGCCAGAAAGGCCATGGCGTAGAGCACCGGATCGAGCGCGCAGGGCAGGAGGGACAGCCATTGGCCGGCGATCTCGTCGATCACGATGGCGCTGGAATCCTTCTCCCCGCTCCGCCCGATATAGGCTGATGCCCAGACTCCGCCGACCCACGCCAGCACGGCGGCGAGTAGGAGTCCCCCGAGGCCGGCGGCGGATACGATCCCCCAGGCCAAGGGCAGGGCGGCAAGCGAGCCCCAGGTGCCGGAAGCGACACGGGCGAGCCCGATCCCGCCTCCCGTTGCAAGAAGGGCGGCCGGGTGCCAGAAGTGCAGCCCGCCCGGCATCGGGCGAAAAATCATGGCCGCGCGCCTGTCTGCATGACGACGGTCGCGGTCGCCTGTGCGGCAATACCCTCGCCGCGGCCGGTGAAGCCCAGGCGTTCGCTGGTCGTCGCCTTCACGCTGACACGATCGACGGCCAGCCCCAGGATGGCCGCTATCCTTTCAGCCATGCGGCTCCGAACGGGCCCGATCTTCGGCCTTTCGCAGATCAGCGTCACGTCGACATGGGTGATTTGGCCGCCGCGGGCTTGGACAAGTTCCACCGCATGCTTCAGGAACTGGTCGCTTTCCGCTCCCCGCCATCGCGGGTCGCTCGGCGGAAAGTGCTGGCCGATATCGCCGGCGCCGATGGCGCCGAGCAGGGCGTCGGTCAGGGCATGAAGCCCGACATCCGCGTCCGAATGGCCTTCCAGCCCCTGGTCATGAGGAATGGCAACCCCGCACAGCATCACATGGTCGCCCGGGCCGAAGCGATGCACGTCGTAGCCGTTGCCGACGCGGACGTCGACCGGCGATGGGCTTGCCAGCAGCCTTTCGGCGCGGCGCAGATCATCCTCGGTTGTCACTTTCAGGTTGTCCTCATTTCCGGGGATCAGCAGGACGGGAATGCCGGCTCCTTCGGCCAGCGCGGCATCGTCCGTCATCGCCTGTCCGGCGGCGGCGCGGTGGGCGGAATGAAGCGGCCCGAAATGGAAGCCCTGCGGGGTCTGGGCCCGCCAAAGACCGTCACGGCTCACGGTCCCATCGACGCGCCCCCGGTCCCCCCGCTTTAGCGTATCGGTGACGCGGACGGCTGCGATCGCGGCCGGCCCCTCGTCCAGCGCACGGCACACGCGCGTGATCGTGTCGGCGTCGATCAGCGGGCGGGCGGCGTCATGGATCAGGACGCGCTGTACATCGCCCTCCCGCGCCAGCGCGTCGAGGCCGCGGAGCACAGAGTCCTGGCGCGTGGCGCCGCCGTCGATCGGGTTTCCGATGTCCAGTCCTTCCAGCGCTGCCCGTAGGTAGGCAGCGTGAGCCGGATCGGCCACCACCCGGACGCGTCCGATATCCGGATGGTTCAGGAACGCTTCGACAGCGTGCCGGATCACCGGTTTCCCGGCCAGGTCGAGATATTGTTTCGGGATGGGGCTGCCGAAGCGCTGTCCGCTGCCGCCGGCGACGATCAGGGCGGCGCAGGAATTGGTGGTCGTTGTCATCGGAAAGCTATTGTCATCGATCCGCCGAAACCTAGCCGCTGATCCCCAGCTAGCCAAGTGGCCCGCTTCACGGCCGATAATGTCATTTCACTCTTGCGTCTCGTCGAAACGCTGCTAGCGTTGCCTAATTCATCGGCAATAAAGCGGAATGCCTAACTTATGGGCATAAATATCGGTCCAGTGTACCTCGAAACGCCGGTTGTCCTCGCTCCAATGTCCGGCGTGACCGACCGGCCGTTCCGGCAGCTGGTGAAAAGGCTCGGCGCCGGATTGGTCGTGTCCGAGATGATCGCCAGCGGCGAGATGGTGCGGGCCGTCCGGCAGTCCATGCGTACCTCGACGGATTGCGCCGAGGAATATCCGATGGCGGTTCAGCTGGCGGGGCACGAACCTGAGATCATGGCCGAGGCGGCCAAGCTCAACGTTGATCGCGGCGCCGCGATCATCGACATCAATTTCGGCTGTCCGGTGAAGAAGGTGGTGAACAAGCTGGCCGGATCGGCCCTCATGAGGGAAGAGGCGCTGGCGGCGCGTATCATGGAAGCCGTCGTGAACGCGGTGGATGTCCCGGTCACCGTCAAGATGCGCCTGGGCTGGGACGACGCCAGCCGCAATGCGCCGAAACTGGCTCGGATCGCCGAGGAATGCGGCATCCGGATGGTGACCGTTCACGGGCGGACCCGGTGTCAGCTCTACAACGGGACGGCCGATTGGACCGCGGTCAGGGACGTCCGCGAGGCGGTGAGCATTCCGGTTGTGGTCAATGGCGATATCACCTCGTTCGAGGACATCGACCGGGCGCTTGCGGAAAGCGGGGCGGACGGCGTCATGATCGGCCGCGGCACCCAGGGGCGACCGTGGTTCATTGCGCAGGCAATCCGCTATCTGGCGAGCCGGGAGCGGATGCCCGATCCGCCGCTTCATCTCCAACGCGACATGATCCTGGAGCATTTCGAGGCCCTGTTGGAGCATTACGGCAGTGACACCGGGGTGCGCATGGCCCGGAAGCATCTCTCCTGGTACGCGCGCTCACTGCCGGAGTCCGCGGGCTACCGGGCTGCGGTCAATTGTACCGGTGATCCGGCGGCTGTCCGCCGGCTGATCTGTTCGTTCTACGATCCACTGATCGAAAGGAAGGCGGCCTGATGAGCCGACCGGCACGCCAGTCAGCCGCCCGGGCACGAAGCCCTGAAATGCCGCCCGAGCTGTCGGCGGTCGACCCGGGCCAGATTCTCAACGCCCTGCCATCTCCGGTCTTCGCCGTCGACCGGCGCAACATCATCCGTTTCGTCAATTTCGAGGCGCAGGAATTTTTCGACGCCGGCGAGGGGATGCTGCTGGGCCAGCCTCTGTCCGATTGGCTTCCGCCGGACAGTCCCGTCTTTGCCCTGATCCGCCAGGCCCTGACCCAGGAACGCAGCGTTTCGGAATTCGGCGTCAGCCTCGATACTCCGCGGATCGGCCGCCACGTGGTCACGGTCACCGTCGGGCCGGTGGGGCATCCGGCCGGAATGGCCGTCGTCGCGCTTCTGGAGGTCTCGATCGCGCGCCGGATCGACAACCAGCTTACCCATCGCAATGCCGCGCGCTCGGTCACGGCCATGGCCGCGATGCTTGCGCATGAGGTGAAAAACCCGCTGTCCGGAATCCGCGGCGCCGCGCAGCTCCTGGAAGAGAGCGTTCCCGAGCGGGACCGGGAGCTGACTCGGCTGATCTGCGACGAGGCGGACCGCATCGTTGCCCTGGTCAATCGGATGGACGTGTTTTCGGAACAGCCGCAGATCGACCGCGGCCCGGTCAATGTCCACGCCGTGCTGGAGCGGGTGCGCAAGCTGGCGCAGAACGGCTTTGCAAGGCATGTCCGGTTCGTCGAGCGCTACGACCCCTCGCTGCCGCCGGTCTACGGCAATCACGATCAACTCGTGCAGGTATTCCTGAATCTGGTTAAGAACGCGTCGGAGGCGGTGCCGGCGGATGGCGGCGAAATCGTCCTGTCGACCGCCTATCAGCGTGGCGTCTCGATCGCGATTCCCGGTACGAGCCGGCGCCTCAATCTGCCCCTGGCCATCACGGTGCAGGACAATGGCGGCGGCATCCCGGACGATCTCGCCGAACATCTCTTCGATCCCTTCGTGACGACCAAGGCCAACGGAACCGGCCTGGGTCTTGCATTGGTCGCCAAGATCGTGGGTGACCACGGCGGCGTAATCGAGTTCGACAGCCAGCCGAGGCGTACTGTGTTCAAGGTGAGTTTGCCGATGCATAACTTCGACGACGAGGAGACTGCGGGACGGCTGAACGGGAAGGAGGGGGCTTGATGGCTGGTCCGACGATCCTGGTGGCCGATGACGACCGCGCCATCCGAACGGTACTGAGCCAGGCCCTGGCCCGGCTCGGGCACGATGTCCGGACCACCGGCGATGCCGCCACCCTCTGGCGCTGGGTGGAGGACGGGGAAGGTGATCTCGTCATCACGGACGTGGTGATGCCGGACGGAAACGGCCTGGACCTGATCCCCCGTATAAAGCGGGTCCGGCCCGACCTCCGCATCATCGTGATGAGTGCCCAGAACACGCTGCTGACCGCCGTAAAGGCGACCGAGCGCGGCGCGTTCGAATATCTTCCCAAGCCCTTCGACCTGAAGGAGCTGGTCGCCGTCGTGCAGCGGGCGCTGAGCACGCCGCGATCACCCGTGTCGGCGATCGGTGCCGACGGCGTGGGCGAGGGCGAGTTGCCCCTGATCGGCCGGTCCCAGGCGATGCAGGACATCTACCGGGTGATGGCCCGGCTGATGAGCACCGACCTCACGGTCATGATCACGGGCGAAAGCGGCACCGGGAAGGAGCTGGTCGCGCGCGCCCTGCACAATTACGGTAAGCGGCGAAACGGCCCGTTCGTCGCCCTGAACATGGCGGCGATTCCGCGGGAGCTGATCGAAAGCGAACTCTTCGGTCACGAGAAGGGCGCCTTCACCGGCGCGACCTCGCGCTCGACCGGGCGGTTCGAGCAGGCCAATGGCGGGACCCTGTTCCTGGACGAGATCGGCGACATGCCGATGGAGGCCCAGACGCGGCTCCTACGGGTCCTTCAGGAGGGGGAATACACGACCGTCGGCGGCCGGACGCCGATCCGGGCGAATGCCCGGATCATTGCCGCGACGCACCGCGACCTCCGCCAGGCAACGCGGCAGGGACTGTTCCGGGAGGACCTGTTCTACCGGCTCAATGTCGTACCGATTCGCTTGCCGCCCCTCCGGGAACGATCGGAGGACGTCCCGGCGCTGGTCCGGCACTTCTTTGCCGCCGCGGCGGAGGAGGGACTGCCGGCCAAGAGCCTCGACAACGCCGCCATGGAGCGGCTCAAGGCTTATCACTGGCCGGGCAATGTGCGTGAGCTCGAGAACCTGGTCCGCCGGCTTGCCGCCCTCTACAGCGAAGAGGTGATCGGCGTAGACGTCATTGATGCCGAACTGGTTGAGGGCCCCGCAGCCGAATCCAGGCCGGCCGAGGAGCAGCGGAACGAAGGGCTTGCCGCTGCCGTCGAGCGTCACCTGCGCGAGTATTTCGCGGCGCATAAGGACGGGCTTCCCGCGGCCGGGCTGCATGACCGGATCCTTCAGGAAGTGGAACGCCCGCTGATCACGCTCAGCCTCGCGGCGACCAAGGGCAACCAGATCAAGGCGGCCCATCTCCTGGGCCTAAACCGGAATACATTGCGGAAGAAGATCCGCGAATTAGACATCCAGGTGATCCGCGGACTAAAATAGTGGCATACCGTGTCGCATCCGCCCCCGGTGCCGGCGCGGCGGAGACAGCATTCGAGTCGGTATGACCAGCCACACCGTCGATCGCGCGCCATCGGTCTGGCGCCAGGCTGCCGTCTGGGCGGCCCGGGTCGGGCTCGCCAATAAGCTGGCGGTGGTCCTGACCATTGCCGCCGTGCTGGCGGGCTTTG
>JAJUFW010000277.1 GCA_029263555.1 Alphaproteobacteria bacterium | reverse complement strand
ATCGAGGCACGGGCGAAGCCGAGATCGACCTGTCCGCGCAACCCGCCCGGCAGGTTGAACGGCCGGGGCTGGGCGCTCAAGAGAAGGATGCCGGCGTTCTGGATCAGGATCGAGACGCCGAGCGAGGTGATGAACCCGTTGACCTGCGGCGCCCCGCGCAAGGGGCGGAAGGCCGTGAGCTCGATCGCCACGCCCATGAGGGCGCCCGCCGCCATGGCGGCGAGCAGGACCGCCCACAGCGGCAGACCGGTGTAGCCGATGAGCGCGAAGGCGGTGAAGGCCCCGATCATCGCCACGTCACCATGGGCGAAGTTGATCAGCCTGACCATGCCGTAGATCATCGAGAAGCCGATCGCCACCAGCGCGTACATGCTGCCGAGGATCAGGCCGTTCAGGATCTGCTGGGCCAGGTAGCCGCTCAACTGCCGACCTCCATGCCGAGATAGGAGCGGCGGACCGCGTCGTCCCGGGCCAGCTCCGCCGCCGGGCCCGAGAGGATGATGCGTCCGGTTTCCAGGACATAGGCGCGATGCGCGATGTCGAGCGCCATGCTGGCGTTCTGCTCTACCAGAAGCACGGTCGTGCCCGCCCGGTTCAGCTCGACGACGATGTCGAAGATTTCCTCGACCATCCGCGGGGCGAGCCCGAGCGACGGTTCGTCCAGCATCAGGAGACGCGGCCGGGACATGAGCGCCCGGCCGATCGCCAGCATCATCTGCTCGCCGCCCGAAAGCTGCCCGGCGGCCATGTCCCGCCGCTCGCCCAGGATCGGGAAACGCCGCTCCAGCCGCGCGAGATCCTGGGCGATGCCGTCCCGGTCGCGCCTGAGATAGGCGCCGAGCAGCAGGTTCTGCCGTACGGAGAGCGAGCCGAACACCTGCCGCCCCTCCGGGCAATGGGCGACGCCCAGCGCGACGATGCGATCGGGGGAGAGCGTCTGCAGATCGACTGTCCCGCCCTCTCCCGCGAGGCGGATCCGGCCCCGCCGCGGGCGCAGGAGGCCCGAGACGCCGAGCAGGGTCGTCGTCTTGCCCGCCCCGTTCGCGCCTAGAAGCGCGACGATCTCGCCCGCGCGCACGACGAGGTCGATGCCCTGGACGGCCCGGGAGGCCCCGCGCCAGATCTCGACGCTGTCGAGCTCAAGCATCGTGCCGCTCCCTGCGCCGGCCGAGATAGGCTTCGATCACCTGCGGGTCGGCCTGGATCTCCCCCGGCGTTGCATCGGCCAACAGCCGGCCCCGGTTCAGCACCTGGACACGCCGGCAGAGCGACATGACGAGGCGCATGTCGTGTTCGACCAGCACGATCGCGATCGGGCGCGACCGGTGGATCCCGGCGATCAGCTCGGCAAGGGCCTTGGTCTCCGTCGGATTCATCCCGGCGGCCGGTTCGTCCAGCAGAAGCACCTTCGGCTCGGTCGCCAGCGCCCGGGCGATCTCCAGCTTGCGCTGGCTGCCGTAAGGCAGCTCCCCGGCCCGCGCCTCGGCCAGGTCGGCGAGCCCGACGAGGCGAAGCAGCGCTTCCGCATCGGCCCTGATCCGAGTCTCGCGACGGCGGACGGAGGGCAGGCCCAGCATGGTCGCGACCCAGCCCGGGCCATGATGCATGTGCAGGCCGGCGGCCACGTTCTCCCAGACCGTGAGGTCGCGGAAAAGGCGGATGTTCTGGAAGGTCCGGGCGATTCCGCCCCGGGCGAACTGGTCTGCGCGCCTTCCTGCGAGATCGCGCCCGCAGAGCCGGATGCGCCCGCCGCTTGGCCGGCTGACGCCGGACAGGAGGTTGAAGGCGGTCGTCTTGCCGGCGCCGTTCGGGCCGATCAGTCCGACGAGTTCGTCCGTCTCCAGCCGGAGGGCGTAGTCGGCAAGCGCAGTGACCCCGCCGAACCGCTTCGACAGCCCTTCGACCTCCAGCACGACCGTTTCCGATCCCATGCCCGTGGTTCCGGCCCTCCTCGTCCCGGCGCCGAGGGCAGCCGGGAAGCGTTGCTGCGCGACCGCATTCCTGAAACATACGTTACAGGCTGGGCCCGAACCACTCAACCTGTACTGTATGTCAAAGGTCCGGGCCGCAACCGCGGGCGCCCCTTTCGCCCGCTCCACTCAAGGAAGTCCTTGCAAGCCCTGCACCGGACCGGACGAAAGCATGCCGGCGGAGGCACGCGACAGTTGGTCGCGCACCGCCAAAAGGGTTAACATCGATGCCGTGTCAGACTCCCCGTTCCGCGCGTTGGCCGGACGGGGCATTCGAGCGGGGCAGGAAGATGAGCTGGCAACCAGCACCCGGGCCGGATGTCGAAGAAGCGATGTGGCAGTCCGTCGAGGCCGTCGTCGTTCCGCGCACGGCCGATCTGGGCGGGCTGGAGGTCCGGCGCGCCATGCCGTCGATCCGGAGGCGTTCGGTCGGTCCGTTCATTTTCATGGACGGGTTCGGTCCGACCATGTTCGGCCCCGGCGACGGTCTGGACATCCCGCCCCATCCGCATATCGGCCTCGCGACCGTCACCTATCTCTTCGATGGGGAGCAGGTGCATCGGGACAGCCTGGGCACCGTCCAGACGATCCGCCCGGGCGACGTGAACTGGATGACCGCCGGACGGGGCATTGCCCATTCCGAACGCACGCCGCCCGCGCTGCGTGCAGGCGGATCGACCCTGTCCGGCATCCAGACCTGGGTCGCCCTGCCCGCCGCGTTCGAGGAGGTGGCCCCCTCCTTCGCCCATCACCCGGCGGACGATCTGCCGCTGATCGAGGATACGGACCTGCGGGTGAGGGTGATCGTCGGCGCGTTCGAGGGGCAACGCTCGCCCGTGGCCACCTTCTCCGAGACGCTTTATCTCGACGCCGCGCTCGATGCGGGCGGGGTCCTGGCGCTGCCGCCCGAATGGGAGGAGCGCGCGCTCTACGTCGTCTCGGGCCGGGTCGAGATCTCGGGCGACGAATTTCCCGCGAACCGGCTGCTCGTCCTGCATCCCCGGGAGACGGTGGCGGTGAAGGCGCTGGAGCCGGCGCGGCTCATGGTCGTGGGCGGCGAGCCGCTGGACGGGCCGCGCAAGGTCTGGTGGAACTTCGTGGCCCGGAGCCGGGAGAGGATCGAGCAGGCCAAGGACGACTGGCGCGCCGGCCGTTTCGGCACCATCCCGGACGAGACCGGATATCTGCCCTTGCCGGAGCGCTGATCGCTGCCGGCGGCGGACCCGGGCCGCGCCCGGCGGCCGGGTCGATATCGTCCCCGATCCCCGATTGAGGGATCCGAGCCAGGGGAGGTCAGCATGGCCGACACGACAGGCACGAGTGCCGGGTTCGACCCGGCGGCCGGCGAGATCCGGAGCAGATGGGGCTGGTTCGTCGCGCTGGGAATCGGACTCCTGCTCCTGGGCGGGGTCGCCTTCGCCAATCTGGCGCTGGCGACCGTGGCGTCCATCTTCTTCATCGGCGCCATGATGCTGACCGGCGGCATCATCGAGCTGGTCCACGCCTTCCGCGTGAGGACCTGGGGCCGGTTCTTCGTCTGGTTCGCAAGCGGCCTGCTCTATGCCGTGGCGGGCCTCTTCGCCTTCCTCGACCCGGTGCTGGCATCCGTGGTCATGACGCTTCTGCTGGCGGCGTCGCTGATCGTCGCCGGCGGGCTCAGGATCTGGGTCGGCCTGAGGTCCGGGCCGGAGGCCGGCCGGGGCTGGATCGTCGCCGCCGGCGTCTTCACGCTCCTGACCGGGGTCGTCGTCGCCATCGGCTGGCCGGGAAACAGCCTCTGGGTCCTCGGCATCCTGCTGGCCGTCGATCTCATCTTCCAGGGCTGGGCCTTCATCGCCTTCGGCCTGGCGGTGAAGCGGCTCGGCCCCTTGGGGACGACGGAACGCCACGGCGAGGCTCCTGTTTGACGCAGACGAAAGGGCCGGGACAGATCCGGCCCCGCCTTGCGCTTGAGGAGACATCACGATGGCGAACGGGAAACTCGACGGCATGAAGGTTGCGATCCTGGCCACCGACGGTTTCGAGCAGGTCGAGCTGATGGAGCCGCGGAAGGCTCTGGACGAGGCCGGCGCCGAAACCAAGGTCGTGTCGCCCAAGGACGACATGGTCCGCGGCTGGGACTTCACCGACTGGGGCGACGAGGTTCCCGTTGACGTGCCCCTCGACCGGGCGGATGCGGAAGAGTTCGACGCCCTGGTCCTTCCCGGCGGCGTCATCAATCCCGACGCCCTGCGGATGAACCCGAAGGCGGTCGCGTTCGTGAAGTCGTTCTTCGACGCGGGCAAGCCGGTGGCATCGATCTGCCACGGCCCGTGGAGCATCATCGAGACGGGCGCCGCCCGCGGCCGGCGGATGACGTCCTGGCCCTCGCTCAAGACCGATATCGTCAACGCCGGCGCCCATTGGGTGGACGAGGAGGCGGTTCTCGACCGCAACATGGTGACCAGCCGCAATCCCGATGATATTCCGGCCTTCAACCGCACGATGATCGACCTGTTCGCGCGGACGTCGGGACAGGCCACCTGAGGAGGAACGGAATGGAGCGTCGCGGCTTCGGCGCGGGCGGTCGCCCGGTTTCGGCCGTCGGCCAGGGCACCTGGTACATCGACCGGGGCGACCGCGGACGCGCGGTCGCCGCCTTGCGCCGGGGGCTCGATCTCGGCATGACCCATATCGACACCGCCGAGATGTACGGCGATGCCGAGACCGTGGTCGCCGAAGCGATCGCCGGGCGGCGGGACGAGGTGTTCCTGGTCTCCAAGGTCCTGCCGGAAAATGCCTCGCGCAGCGGCACGCTGGCCGCCTGCGAGCGGTCTCT
>JAJUFW010000018.1 GCA_029263555.1 Alphaproteobacteria bacterium | reverse complement strand
GGTGTTGGTGTAGATGTCGATGCCGGCGGCGATTTCCAGGGCACGCCGGGCGATCGAGGCGGCGTCCTGCCCCTCGATCGGATAGAGGGCGCGCGCCGCCGCCAGCGCGATCGGTCCGCCCGAGCCGATGGCGATCAGCCCGTCGTCCGGCTCCAGCACGTCGCCCGTTCCCGACAGAAGCAGCGAGACGTCCTGGTCCGCGACCGCCATCATGGCCTCCAGGCGGCGCAGATAGCGATCGGTCCGCCAGTCCTTGGCCATCTCGACGCAGGCCCGGGTGAGCTGCCCGGGATGCTGCTCCAGCTTGGCTTCCAGTCGCTCGAACAGGGCGAAGGCGTCGGCGGTGGCGCCGGCGAATCCGGCCAGCACCCGCCCGCCAGCGAGCCGCCGCACCTTGCGGGCGCTCGCCTTCATCACCGTGTTTCCGGCGGTCACCTGGCCGTCGCCGGCGATGACGATCTGGCCGTCCTTGCGCACGGCCAGTATCGTCGTGCCATGCCACTTCATCGGGTCGGAAGAATTCATGGATGTCCTGAAACGTGACGGTCGGCAGGCGGGGTGAAGACGCCAGCCTTTGATGAGCCTATGTTGGGCCGGACTTCGGACGGATCAAGGCCGCCGCCTCGAGGGCCCATCGCACTGGTCCGGCCCCTGCGCAACTGCTAGAAGGTGACCCATGGAAAGAGCACAGTCAGCCCCGGAGCGGCGCGCCTCCATCGAGCGCACGACCAACGAGACCCGGATCAGCGTCGAGCTCGCCCTCGACGGCGTCGGCAGCTACGACGTGAAGACCGGGATCGGCTTCCTGGATCACATGCTGGAACAGCTGTCGCGGCACAGCCTGATCGACCTCACGGTGCGGGCCGAAGGCGACCTGCATATCGACTTCCACCATACGACCGAGGACACGGGCATCGCGATCGGGCAGGCGCTTGCCCGGGCGCTGGGCGACCGGCGGGGCATCTGCCGCTATGGCGAGGCGACGATCCCGATGGACGAGACCCTGACCCGGGTCGCGCTCGACGTCTCCGGCCGGCCCTATCTGGTCTGGAAGGTCGACTTCACCCGGGACAAGCTGGGCGACATGGACACGGAGCTGTTCCGGGAATGGTTCCAGGGCTTCGCCCAGGCTGCCGGGATCACTCTCCACGTCGAGAACCTTTACGGCATCAACAACCATCACATCGTCGAGAGCTGCTTCAAGGCGCTTGCCCGGGCGCTGCGCCGGGCGGTCGAGATCGATCCCCGCCGGGCGGACGCCGTTCCCTCGACCAAGGGCACGCTCGGCGGGTCGCTTTGAGCGCCGGCCTTCGGAAGGACGGAGCTTCCCTGGCCGGGAACTCTCCCCAGCGATGAACGAGACCCATGACTGAACGTGTCGCCATCATCGACTACGGCTCCGGCAATCTGCGCTCCGCCGCGAAGGCGTTCGAGCGCGCCTCGCGCGAGGCGGAGATCGATGCCGAGATCGCCGTCACCGCCGATCCGGACCGGGTCCGGGTCGCCGACCGCATCGTGCTGCCGGGCGTCGGGGCATTCGCCGATTGCATGGCCGGGCTTCACGCGGTCGACGGCATGCGCGCCGCGCTGGACGAAGCCGTCCTGGGCCGGGGACGGCCGTTCCTCGGAATCTGCGTCGGCATGCAGCTCATGGCGACTGTCGGCCGGGAACATGGGGAACATCCCGGCCTCGGCTGGATCGGGGGCGCGGTCGTGCAGATGACGCCCGGCGACCCGTCGCTGAAAGTCCCGCAGATGGGCTGGAACGAGCTGGAGCCGACGCCGGCGGGCGCCGCCCATCCGATCCTGGCGGGACTGGACGACGACGGCGCGGGCGGGCGCGTCCACGCCTATTTCGTCCATTCCTACCGGATGGCGGTGGACGACCCGGCTCTGGTCCTGGCGACGGTCGACTATGGCGGGCCGGTCACCGCCGTGGTCGGACGCGACAATCTGGTCGGCACCCAGTTCCATCCCGAAAAGAGCCAGTCCGGCGGCCTGCGGCTGATCGCCAACTTCCTGGGGTGGCGGCCATGACCGCGACGACGCTCAGCCCAGCGGTCACGGTCGACAAGCTCGACCGGTTCAAGGGCGCCGATCTGCACGACCTCTGCGACGCGACCGATCTTGCGATCAAGGACGGCGGCGGCTTCGGCTGGGTCGAGCCGCCCGAGCGCGAGGTCATGGAACGGTACTGGCGGGGCGTGCTCGCCGTACCGGGCCGCACCCTGATCGTCGGGCGATTGGACGGCGTGATCGCTGGCTCGGCCCAGCTGGTCCGGCCGCCGCCCAACAACGAAGCCCAGCGCTATACGGCGACCCTCACCTCCAACTTTGTGGCCCCCTGGGCCCGCGGCCACGGTCTTGCACGGAAGCTCGTCGAAGCGGTCGAGGCCGAGGCCCTGGCCGGCGGTTACGAGATTCTGCAGCTCGACGTCCGGGAAACCCAGACCGCCGCCATCCAGCTCTATCACCGGCTGGGATATGTCCACTGGGGCACGAATCCCGTCTACGCCCGTGTGAAAGGACGTACGATCGCCGGGCTGTACTTCTATAAGATACTGCGCCAATCCGGCCAGACGACCCCGCAACCGGCAGACGAAGCCCCGCGAAGTCCAGGATGATTCTCTACCCAGCGATAGACCTCAAGGACGGCGCCTGCGTCCGTCTCGTGCGCGGCGAAATGGATGCCGCGACCGTGTTCAACCAGGACCCGGCGGAACAGGCCGCGATCTTCGCGCGCCAGGGTTTCGAATGGATCCATGTCGTCGACCTGAACGGGGCCTTCGCCGGCAAGCCGGTGAACACCGCCGCGGTGGAAGGCATCCTGGCGGCGGTGGACCTGCCGATCCAGCTCGGCGGCGGCATCCGGAGCCTGGAGATGGTCGAGCACTGGCTGGAGCGGGGCGTGAAGCGCGTCGTGCTCGGCACTGTGGCACTCAAGGACCCGGCGCTGGTCAAGGCGGCCTGCCGGCGCTTTCCCGGGCACATCGCGGTCGGCATCGACGCGCGGGACGGCTTCGTCGCCGTCGAGGGCTGGGCGCAGACGAGTCGCGTCCGGGCGCTCGAGCTGGCGCTGAGATTCGAGGATTCCGGCGTCTCCGCGATCATCTACACGGACATCAACCGCGACGGCGCCATGGGCGGGCTGAATGTCGAGGCGACGGCCGACCTGGCCTTCGCCCTGACCACCCCCGTGATCGCGTCGGGCGGCGTGACCACGCTCGACGATCTCCGCGCCATCCGGGAAGAGGCCGATTCCGGCATTGCCGGCGTGATCTGCGGCCGCGCCCTCTATGACGGCCGCATCGACCCGCGCCAGGCGCTTGCCGTCCTGCGGGGCGAGAAGGGGGCCTGATGCTGAAGATGCGCCTGATCCCCTGCCTGGACGTCAAGGACGGGCGGGTCGTGAAGGGGGTGAACTTCGTCGACCTGAAGGACGCGGGCGATCCCGTGGAACAGGCGCGGATCTACGATGCCGCCGGGGCGGACGAGCTGACCTTCCTCGACATCACCGCGTCCAGCGACGACCGGTCCATCCTCTACGACGTCGTGGCCCGGACGGCAGAACAGGTCTTCATGCCGCTGACCGTGGGCGGCGGCGTGCGCACGCTGGAGGACATCCGCAAGCTGCTTCTGGCCGGCGCCGACAAGGTCTCGATCAACACGACGGCCGTCGCCCGGCCGGAATTCGTGCGCGAGGCGGCCGAGAAGTTCGGCCGGCAGTGCATCGTCGTCGCGATCGACGCCAAGGCCGCCGGGCCGGGGAGGTGGGAGGTGTTCACCCATGGCGGGCGCCGGGCGACCGGCCTTGACGCGGTGGAATGGGCCCGGCGGATGGCCGAATACGGCGCCGGCGAGATCCTGCTCACCTCCATGGACCGGGACGGCACCAAATCGGGCTTCGATCTCGCGCTCACCCGGTCCGTCGCCGACGCGGTCGGCGTTCCGGTGATCGCGTCGGGCGGCGTCGGCACGCTGGACCACCTGGTTGAGGGCATCCGCGACGGCCATGCGACGGCGGTGCTGGCCGCCTCGATCTTCCATTTCGGCCTCTACTCGGTCGCCGAAGCCAAGCGTTACATGGCGGCGGCCGGACTGCCGATGCGCGAGGTGCGGCAATGACCGCCGATCCGCAGGTCCTGGAACGCCTCTATGCCCTGATCGCCAGCCGCAAGGGCGGCGATCCGGAGACCAGCTACACGGCCAGGCTGTTCGCCCGGGGCCGGGCGAAGATGGCGCAGAAGCTGGGCGAGGAGGCGGTCGAAGCCGTCATCGAGGGCATGCGCGGCGATCCCGGCAAGCTTGCCGACGAAAGCGCGGACCTGCTCTACCACCTGCTGGTCCTCTGGGCCGATGTCGGCGTCACGCCCGCCGATGTCTGGGCGAAGCTGGCGGCCCGCGAGGGGACGAGCGGGATCGACGAGAAGAAGAGCCGCCCCAAAGGGGGCTGACCGTCATCTCTACCCCAACCCCTTGCCTCGAGAAGGAGGGACGATTGGCATACGATCCTGACAACGTCTTCGCCCGGATCCTGCGCGGCGAGATCCCGTGCCGGAAGGTCTACGAGGACGATCACGTACTGGCCTTCCACGACATCAATCCCCAGGCGCCGGTCCATGTGCTGGTGATCCCGAAGGGCGCCTATGTGTCGATGGACGATTTCACGGCCAATGCCAGCGACCAGGAGATCGGGGCGCTGTTCCGGGCCGTGGGGCGTATCGCAAGGGAACTCGGGGTCGCCGAGCCGGGCTACCGGATCCTGGCGAATGCCGGCGCCGACGCCCACCAGGAAGTGCCGCATCTTCACATCCACATTTTCGGCGGCCGTCCGCTCGGGCGGATGCTTCCCGATAGCGCCGGATAGCGTCCCTCCCATCCCGCAACCGACCGATTGCCCGTCCGCGCCCGGGGCCGGCAGGCTCCCGCGCCTACCCCGGCCTCAAGGAGGGCAGGGGACGATGGACCGCTCCGCTCCCGTGAACAAGGCCGGGATCGCCGCCGCCCGCTGGGCGACCGCGCTGGTCTTCTTCGTCAACGGCGTCGTGATCGCAAGCTGGGTTCCCCATGTGCCGGAGGCGAAGAGCCGGCTGGGGCTTGGCGACGGCACGCTCGGTCTTGCCCTCCTGGGCATGGCGCTCGGCGCGGTCGCGGCAATGCCGCTGGCCGGGATGGCGATGCGCCGGCTCGGCAGCCGGGCGGTGACGGCCGTTTCCGGCTTTCTCTACTGCGCGACCTTTCCCCTGCCGGTCCTCGCCCCCGACGTCGTGACGCTCGTCCTCGGCCTCGTCCTGTTCGGCGCCGCGACCGGATCCATGGACGTGGCGATGAACGGCCAGGCGGTGGCCGTGGAGCGGTTTCGCCGCCGCCCGATCATGTCCTCCTTCCACGCTCTCTACAGCCTCGGCGGGCTGATCGGGGCGGCCTGCGCAGGCGTCGTGCTTTCGGCGGGGGCGACGCCCTGGCAGCACAGGATCGGCGTTCCGGTGGCAATGGCGCTGCTGCTCGTGCCGGCGCTGCGGCGCATGCTGCCGGCCTCGGCCGACGCGACGGTCGACGGGGCCAATTTCGCCTGGCCCAGCGGCGTCCTGATCGGTCTCGGGATGGTCGCCTTCTGCAGCTTCCTTGCGGAAGGGGCGATGGTCGACTGGAGCGCCGTCTACATGCGCGACTCTCTCGGCACCGATGCCGGGACGGCGGCCTACGGCTTTGCCGCCTATTCGCTGACCATGACCGCCGGACGCTTCGTCGGCGACCGGCTGGTTGCCGCGCTCGGTCCCTCAATCCTGCTGGCGGCGGGCGGTGCGCTCGTCGCTGCGGGCCTCGGCCTCGGGCTCGCGCTGCACCATCCGGCGGCGGCGATCCTGGCCTTCGGGGCGGTCGGGTTCGGCCTTTCGAATGTCGTCCCGGTCGTGTTCAGCGCGGCCGGCCGGGCGCACGGCTCCAGCCCCGGGACGGGCATCGCGGCGGTGGCGACGCTCGGATATCTCGGCCTGCTCGCGGGGCCGCCGGTGATCGGCCTCGCGGCCGAGATCGCGACCCTGCCGGGGGCGCTGGGCCTAGTGGCGCTGCTGGGGCTCGCCATCGCCGGCGCCAGCCGGCTGCTCCGGGGCTGACGGGAAGGGCCGGGGACAAACGAAAATGCCCGGGGCGAGCCCCCGGGCATCTCGCTTGTGATCGAGGGAGAGGGGCGGGATCAGCCCGCCGCCTGTTCCTCCTCGGTCAGCTCCTCGCCGGTCTCCTGGTTGACCGACTTCATGCTGAGCTTGACCTTGCCGCGATCGTCGAAGCCGATGACCTTGACCTTGACCTCGTCGCCCTGCTTGACGACGTCCGTCACCTGCTTCACCCGGAAGGGCTTCAGCTCGGAGATGTGGACAAGCCCGTCACGGCTGCCGAGGAAGTTCACGAAAGCGCCGAAATCGACGACCTTCACGACCTTGCCGCTGTAGATCTTGCCGACTTCCGGCTCGGCGACGATGCCCTTGATCCAGTCGATGGCCGCCTGGGCGGAGCCGGCATCGACCGCCGCCACCTTGATTGTGCCATCGTCCTCGATGTCGACCTTGGCCCCGGTCGTTTCGCAGATCTCCCGGATGACCTTGCCGCCGGTGCCGATGACCTCGCGGATCTTCTCCTTGGGGATGTTGATGACGGTGATGCGCGGGGCGTTCTTGTTGACCTCGGTGCGAGCGTCCCGCAGCGCCTTGGCCATCTCGCCCAGAATGTGCATCCGGCCTTCCTTGGCCTGGGCCAGGGCGATCTTCATGATCTCCTCGGTGATCGAGGTGATCTTGATGTCCATCTGCAGCGCGGTCACGCCCTTCTCGGTGCCGGCCACCTTGAAGTCCATGTCGCCCAGATGGTCCTCGTCGCCCAGGATGTCGGACAGGACCGCAAAGCGGTCGCCTTCCTTGATCAGGCCCATGGCGATGCCGGCGACGGGATGGGCCAGGGGCACGCCCGCGTCCATCATCGACAGGGACGAACCGCACACCGTGGCCATGGACGAGGAACCGTTCGATTCCGTGATCTCGGACACGACGCGGATCGTGTAGGGGAAGGCTTCCTTTTCCGGCAGGACCGGACGGATCGCCCGCCAGGCCAGCTTGCCGTGGCCGATCTCACGCCGGCCGGGGCTGCCCATGCGGCCGACCTCGCCGACGGAATAGGGCGGGAAGTTGTAGTGCAGCATGAAGTGCTCGCGGTACTCGCCCTCGAGCGCGTCGATGATCTGCTCGTCCTGCCCGGTGCCCAGCGTGGTGACGACCAGCGCCTGGGTCTCGCCGCGGGTGAACAGGGCCGAGCCGTGGCTCCGGCCCAGTACGCCGACCTCGGCGACGATCGGGCGGACCGTCTTCGTGTCGCGGCCGTCGATGCGGATCCCGGTGTCTAGAATGTTGCCGCGCACGATGTCGCTTTCCAGCGCCTTGAAGACCGACGGGAAGACGGCGACCAGCGCTTCCTCGCCGCCGAGCTGGGCCAGCGCCTTCTCCTTCACCGCCTGGATGGCGGCATGGCGGTCCTGCTTCATGACGATGCGGTAGGCCTGGGCCAGCTCCTCGCCGATGCCGCCGTCCAGCAGCTTCTTGCGGACGATTTCGACCTCGGCCGGCTCCTCGGCGATCTCGCGCGGGTCGCGCGCGCACATCTCGGCCAGCTCGATGATCGCGTCGATCACCTTCTGGTATTCGCGGTGGCCGAACATGACCGCGCCCAGCATGGTCTCCTCGCTGAGCTGGCCGGCCTCGGATTCGACCATCAGCACGCCTTCCTGGGTGCCGGCGACGACGAGGTCCAGCTCCGAGAGGCTCATCTCGTCGAGCCGCGGGTTCAGGACGTATTCGCCCTTGATGTAGCCGACGCGGGCGCCGCCGATGGGGCCGAGGAACGGCAGGCCGGAGATGGTGAGCGCCGCCGAGGCGCCGATCATCGCCGGAATGTCGGGGTCGTTCTCCAGGTCATGGCTCAGCACGGTGGCGATGACCTGGGTCTCGGCGCGGTAGTTCTTGTGGAACAGCGGCCGGATCGGCCGGTCGATCAGGCGCGAGACCAGGGTCTCCTTCTCGCTGGGCCGGCCTTCACGCTTGAAGAAGCCGCCGGGGATCTTGCCGGCGGCGAAGCTCTTTTCCTGGTAGTTGACCGTCAGGGGGAAGAAATCGACCCCGGGCTTCGCCTCCTTGGCGCCGACGGCGGTGCAGAGCACCACGGTCTCGCCATAGGTCACGACGACAGCCCCGTCGGCCTGGCGCGCGATCTTGCCGGTCTCGAGCGTCAGCTTGCGCCCGCCCCAGTCGATTTCCTTGCGATAGACGTTGAACATCGATCTTCCTTCCATCGGACACCCGTGCCCCGGATTGGGCAGGCGGGCTGGAGCGCTATCCGATCGGCTCCTTTGCTTAAAAACGTCGGACGCCGTCGTCCCGGGATGGGCCGACGGCGTCCTCCTGCCATCACATCAACAAGGGACGACAGCCGTGGCTGCCGTCGTGCGGGGCCTGAAGCGCCGGGCCGGCGGTTTGCGGGATGACACTTCGCATCGCCTGGCCGTTCCAGATCGCCCGCGCCGTCAGCGGCGCAGACCCAGACGCTTCACGATATTCTCGTAACGGCTCGCGTCCTTCTTCTTCAGATAGTCCAGCAGGCGGCGGCGCCGGCCAACCATGATCAGAAGCCCACGACGGGAGTGGAAATCCTTCTTGTGGGTCTTCAGGTGCTCGGTCAGGTTGGCGATGCGCTCGCTCAGGACGGCGATCTGCACCTCGGGCGAGCCGGTGTCGGCTTCCTTGGTGGCGTACTCGCTGATGAGCTCCTGCTTGCGCTCTTGGGTAATCGACATCGTTACTCCTGTTTCATGCGAGGTTGAGTACGCGCACCGGATGCAGTTCCGCGCCGTCGACGCGCGCCAGGGCGACGGGCGTTCCGCCCAGAACCGCAAGCACGATGGGGTCGGCGCCTTCGACGTCGTCGGGGCCGGCCGGACGGCTCACCTTCTGGAGCCGTTCCCAATCCGACCGCCGCAACAACGTCACGGTCTGACCGCAGCGCATCCGATGCGCTTCCGCTTCCGTCAAGGCCACCGCCGGGATGTCGTCCAGCGGGGTCGCGACAGGAAGAAGGACGCTTTCAGCATTGGCCTCACCGGCCAACGCTTCTAAATGTTCGAGTGTGACCGCGTCGTCAAGCGTAAACGGCCCGACTGCCATGCGCCGGATCGCGGTCAGATGCGCCGGAACGCCGAGGAACGCCCCGAAATCCCGCGCCAGCGCGCGCATATAGGTGCCCTTTCCGGCGGTCGCCTCGAAGATCGCGCTGTCCCGGTCCGGCTGCTCGATCAGCTTCAGCTCGTCGATGCGGACCTGGCGCGGTGCCAGCTCGACCGTTTCGCCGTCGCGGGCCAGGTCGTAGGCGCGCTCGCCCGCCACCTTGATCGCCGAGAAGGCCGGCGGCGTCTGCACGATCGTGCCGGTGAACCGCGGCAGCATGGCCTCGATCTCGTCCCGAGTCGGACGACGGTCGCTGGTGGCCGTAACCTTGCCCTCGATGTCGTCCGTGTCGCGGGATTCACCCCAGCGGACAGCGAAGCGGTAGACCTTCCGCCCGTCCATGGCATAGCTGACCGTCTTCGTCGCCTCGCCGAAGGCGATCGGAAGGACACCGGTCGCGATCGGGTCCAGCGTGCCGCCATGGCCGGCCTTCGCCGCGTTGAGCAGCCGCCGCGCCCGGGACACGACCTGGGTGGAGGTGAGCCCGGCCGGCTTGTCGACGACGAGCCAGCCGTGGACGGGATCGCCCTTCCGCCTACGCGCCATTGTCGCCGGCCTCCTCGTCGCTCTCCTCGCCTTCGTCTTCTGCGCCCGCCCGGATGTCCCGGGCCACCTGTTCGGAACGCAGCAGGCGGTTGATCCGGTCGGCCTCGTCGAAGGAGGTGTCCGGCTGGAACGACAGGCGCGGCGCGTAGCGCAGGCGCAGGTCCCGCGCCAGCTGGGTGCGCAGGAACGGGGCGGCGCGCTTCAGCGCCGCCAGCACGACCTCCAGCTCGCCGCCGCCCAGCGGCATGATGAAGGCGGTCGCGTTCTTAAGGTCGGGGCTGACCCGGACCTCGGAAACGGTCAGGGAAATGTCGTGCAGGTCGGGATCATGCAGTTCGCCCCGCATGAAGATCGCCGACAGCATGTGGCGGATCTCCTCGCCGACGCGAAGCTGACGCTGAGAGGGAGCCTTGGGGGAATGGGTGCGCATGGGATGCCCTTCCGGGTCTGATCGGGCGACGCGCGAATGCCGACGGGCTCCCTTCCCCGCAAGGGAAAGGGAGCCGTTCCGGCCCGTCCGGCGTCGAGGAGGTCGTCCCGGCTAGAGCTGCCGGGCGACCTCTTCGCGCTCGAAGCACTCGATGATGTCGCCGACCTGGATGTTGTCGTAGTTCTCGAAGGCCATGCCGCATTCGTAGCCCTCGCGAACCTCGCGGACCTCGTCCTTGAAGCGCTTGAGGGTCTTCAGCGTGCCTTCGTGGATCACGACGTTGTCGCGCAGCAGGCGGACGCCGGCGCCGCGCTTGACCACGCCGTCGGTGATCATGCAGCCCGCCACCTTGCCGACCTTCGTGATGTTGAAGACCTCGCGGATCTCGGCATTGCCGATGAAGGTCTCCCGGGTGACCGGCGACAGGAGGCCGGACAGCGCCGCCTTCACGTCGTCGATGACGTCGTAGATCACGCTGTAGTAGCGGATCTCGATGCCGTCCCGGCGGGCGATCTCGCGTGCCTGCGGATTGGCGCGGACATTGAAGGCGATGATCATGGCGCCGGTCGCCTTGGCCAGCGTCATGTCGCTTTCGTTGATCCCGCCGACCGCCGAATGCAGGACGCGGACCTTGACCTCGGCGTTGTCGCCGGCGGCCTTCTCCAGGCTGGCGACGATCGCCTCGACCGAGCCCTGGACGTCGCCCTTGACCACGACCGGAAGCTCCTTGGCCTCGCCGGCAGCGATCCGGGAGAACATCTGCTCCAGCGTGCCGCGACCGGCGGCGACCTGCTGGGCCTCCCGCTTCTTGCGGTCGCGGAACTCGGCGATCTCGCGGGCGCGGGCCTCGCTGTCCAGCACGGCGAAGTCGTCGCCGGCCAGCGGCGTGCCGTTCAGGCCCAGGACCTCGACCGGCTGGGCCGGCACGGCCTTCTGGATGTGCTCGCCGCGGTCGTTGATGAGCGCGCGGACGCGGCCCCATTCCGAACCGGCGACGAAGACGTCGCCGACGCTAAGCGTGCCGGCCTGGACCAGGATCGTCGCAACCGAGCCGCGGCCCTTCTCCAGCTTGGCCTCGACCACGGTGCCCTGGGCCGCCCGGTTGGGATTGGCCTTGAGCTCCAGGATCTCCGCCTGCAGCAGGATCGCTTCCAGAAGCTTGTCGAGGTTTTGCCGGGTCTTGGCGGAAACCTCCACGGTCTGGACGTCGCCGCCCATCTCTTCCACCACGATCTCGTGCTGCAGCAGCTCGCTGCGGACGCGGTCGGGGTTGGCGTCGGGCAGGTCGATCTTGTTGATGGCGACGATGATCGGCACCTCGGCCGCCTTGGCGTGCCGGATCGCCTCCACCGTCTGCGGCATGATGCCGTCGTCGGCCGCGACCACCAGGATGACGATGTCCGTGACGTTGGCGCCGCGGGCACGCATCTCGGTGAACGCCTCGTGGCCGGGCGTGTCGATGAAGGTGATCTTCTCGCCGCTCGGGATCTCGACCTGGTAGGCGCCGATATGCTGGGTGATGCCGCCGGCCGCGCGGGCGGCGACGTCGGTCCGGCGCAACGCGTCCAGAAGCGAGGTCTTGCCGTGGTCGACATGGCCCATGATGGTGACGACGGGCGGCCGCGGCAGCAGGCTCTCCGGCGCGTCCTCCTCACCATGCAGGCCGATCTCGACGTCGCTCTCGGCGACGCGGCGGACGCGGTGGCCGAACTCTGTCACGACCAGCTCCGCCGTGTCGGCGTCGATCGACTGGTTGATCGTGGCCATGACGCCCATGCGCATCAGCGCCTTGATGACGTCGGCGCCCCGCTCGGCCATCCGGTTCGCCAGTTCCTGGACCGTGATGACTTCCGGAACGACGACATCGCGCACGACCTTCTCCTGTGGTTGCGCGAAATCGGATCCGCGTTGCTTCTGGCGGGCGCGGCGCATGGCGGCAAGGCTGCGCGTGCGCTCGGTACCCTCGTCGCTCAGCGCCTGAACGACGGTCAGCTTCCCGCCGCGGCGGCGCTGGTCGCCCTTGCCCCGGGACGGGGCGGCACGGCGGACGTCGCCCTTGCCGGGCTTGCGGCCGCGGCCGCGGTCGTCTTCGTCCTCGCTCGGCAGGATGCCGACCTTGGCGACGGCCGCCTGGACGGTGCGCTCGGCAAGCGCCTTGCGACGCTCGTCCTGGGCCTTCTCGGCCTCGCGCTTCCGGGCCTCTTCCTCGGCCCGGGCCTTCTCGGCCTCCTCGCGGCGGCGCTTCTCGGCCTCCTCGTCCTCCTGGATCCGGCGCAGCTCCTCAAGCTCGCGGCGGCGAAGCTCCTCGGGCGTAAGAACGACCGGTTCCTGGACCGCGGGTTCCGGCTCGGGCGCGGGGGCCGCGGCGGATTCGGCCTGTTCCTCGACCGGCGCGGGCTCGGCCGGTGCGGCCGGGCGACGGGCATCCTCCTCGCGCATGGCGCGGAGCGCCCGTTCGCGGGCCTCGCGTTCGGCGGTGGTCAGCGTGCGCGGCTGCCCGGGCTTGCCGCGGGACGCGCCCGGGCCCTTCCCGGCGACGCCTTCGGCTGCCCGCCGGGCAGCCGCGCCGCCATCGGCCAGGCCGGCCGCGGGTCCGCGGTCAAGCACGCGCTTGCGCTTGACCTCGACCTGAACGGTCTTCGACCGGCCATGGGAGAAGCTCTGGCGCACCTGATTGGCGTCGCCTCCCTTCGACAGGCCGAGCTTGCCGCGGTTTCCGAGGCTGAGCGTCGTCTTGCGGTCCTGATCCTTGGTATCGCTATCGGTCATATCGTCAGCGTGTCCGCCCTTGTCCCTTCGCGGCCCGGGCATCCTCCGCCCCGGCCCTTGTCCCGTCAATAGCCCGCACCACAGCCGGCCCATGTTCTCGGCGCAGCCCTGCAAGCCGGTCCGCCTCGCTCAGCAGCTTCTGCGCCAGTCCGCCCGGCGCCAGCGCCGCGTGGACGACGCGGTCCCGCCCGAAGGCGGACGCAAGCTCGTCCGTGTCCAGCACTTCCACGACTGGCAGCCCGCCCGCAAGGGCCCGCAGCTTGGTCCGTCCGTCGGCCGCGCCGTCGCGCGCCGAAAGCAGCACCGCCGCCTCGCCGCCCTTCAGCCAGGCCCGCACCTTCTCGAACCCCGCCAGTGCCTGCCCGGCCCGGCGCGCCAGCCCGATCAGATGCACGCAGCGCTGCGCCAATAGCCTTTCGACCGCGTCGACAAGCCCGTCCGGCACCTGCACCGGCATGCGCGCCGCCCGCGTGAACAGCCGCTTGGCGACCGCCCGTTCCAGCGCGTCCCGGTCCGCCGAAACCCAGAGCCCGCGTCCCGGCAGCCGCTCCTCCAGATCCGGGGTCACCGTTCCGTCGGGGGCCACCACGAAGCGGATCAGGGCCTGTTTCGGCAGGGAACGGCCGGTCGCAAGGCAACGTCGCCGCGAACCGTGTTCCTCCTTGCGGTCGTCGTCGGCCGGGCCGATCGTCATCTGTACGGCGCTGACCAATAGGGCGCGATCTCCTTAAAACGTCGAATTCAGGCCTCCGGCGCCGATACTTCGGATTCGCCTTCGAACCAATGTGCACGGGCGGCCATGATGATCTCGTTGGCCTGATCCTCGGTCATCGAACCGCCGAGAATCTCGAGCAGCTCGTCCCCGGCCAGATCCGCCAGATCGTCGAGGGTCTTGATCCCCGCCTCGCCCAGCTTGACCAGCGCCGCCGCGTCCAGGGCCTCGATCGACCTCAACTCGTCGCTGACGCCCAGTTCGACCGCGCGCGCCTCGTTGGCCTTGGCCTGCTCTTCCAGATAGATCCGGGCGCGGTTCTGCAGCTCCTGGGCGATATCCTCGTCGAATCCCTCGATGTCGGTCAGCTCATCGAGCGGGATGAAGGCGATCTCTTCCAGGCGCGTGAACCCTTCGGCAACCAGCAGGTGGGCAATGACGTCGTCGACGTCAAGCGCCGTCATGAAAAGCTGGCTGCGCTGGCGGGTCTCTTCGGTCCGGCGCTCGCTCTCCTCCGCCTCGGTGAGGATGTCGATCTCCCAGCCGGTCAGCATCGACGCCAGGCGGACGTTCTGCCCGCGGCGGCCGATCGCAAGGCTCAGCTGCTCGTCGGGAACGACCACCTCGATGCGGCCCTGCTCGTCGTCCAGCACCACCTTGCTGACCTCGGCCGGGGCCAGGGCGTTGACGACGAAGGTCGCCGGATCGCTGGACCAGGGAATGATGTCGATCTTCTCGCCCTGCAGCTCGCCGACCACAGCCTGAACGCGGCTGCCGCGCATGCCGACGCAGGCGCCGACCGGATCGATCGAGCTGT
>JAJUFW010000309.1 GCA_029263555.1 Alphaproteobacteria bacterium | reverse complement strand
CGCCCATGTCCACGGCGCCGGGTATCGTGCGGTCTACGACCTTTCCGATCTCGGCAATTCACGCTTCATCATCGCGACCGGCCAATCCGGCCATCCCTTGTCGTCCTTTTATGGCAATCTGGTCGAGCCATGGAGGAACGGGCGATTTCTCGAGCTGCCGAGAGATCCTGAGGAACTGATTCGCAATGGACTGGGCACGCTGATCCTCCGCCCGGCCGGCGCGAACGGGAAGTGAGAGACAGCGATGTTGCCGGTGACGCTGGATGACGTGAGGAATGCGGCCCGAACGATCGACGGGTCGATCGAGAAGACGCCGACGATTCCGGCCCCGGCCCTGTCCAGCCTGCTGGGATGCACTCTGTTTCTGAAGCCGGAGAACCTGCAGCGGACCGGTTCCTTCAAGGAGCGCGGCGCGCTCAACGTGCTGAGCACGCTGGACGCGGACCGCCGGGCGCGCGGGGTGATCGCCATGTCGGCCGGGAACCACGCCCAGGGTGTCGCCTATCATGCGAGCCGGCTGGGGATCCCGTCCACGATCGTCATGCCCGCCTTCACGCCCTTTACCAAGGTCGCCCGCACCGAATCCTTCGGCGCCAGGGTCGAGCTGTTCGGCGAGAGCCTGTCCGAGGCTCAGGGCCATGCCGAACGGCTGGCCGAGGAACAGGGCCTGACGCTCGTTCACCCCTATGACGATCCCGCCATCGTGGCCGGCCAGGGCACCATCGCCCTCGAAATGCTGGCGGCCGTTCCGGACCTGGATGCGATCCTGGTGCCGATCGGCGGCGGCGGGCTGATCGGCGGCATCGCCACGGTCGCAAAGGCGCTCAACTCCGGAATCAGGATCGTCGGCGTGCAGGCCGCCGGCTACCCGGCGATGCGCGACGCCGTGGCGGGCCGGGCCGGCAGCTATTCGGGCGGCACCATTGCCGAGGGCATTGCCGTGAAGGAGCCGGGGCGTCTGACGCGACAGCTCGTCGAGGCTCTGGTCGACGAGATCGTCGTCGTCGACGAGCCGACGCTTGAGCGGGCGGTCCATGCCCTAGCGACGGTCCAGAAGCTGGTCGCCGAGGGTGCCGGCGCCGCAGGGCTGGCGGCGATTCTGGCCGATCCCGGCCGTTGGGAGGGACGCCGGATCGGCCTGCCGATCTCCGGCGGCAACATAGATCCGCGGATCCTGTCCTCGGTCCTGCTGCGCGGGCTGGTCCGCGACGGACAGCTGGTCCGCCTGCGGGTGCGCATCGAGGACGTTCCGGGCGCGCTCGGCAAGCTCGCCGCCATCATCGGCCGGTGCGGCGGCAACATCGTCGAGGTCTATCACCAGCGGCTGGTATTCGAGGTCTCGGTGAAACGGATCGATGTGGACGTGATGGTCGAAACCCGCGACCGCGGGCATGTCGACCGGATCATCGCCGCCCTGGAGGCCGGCGGCTTTCCGTCCATGGTGGCAAGCGCAGTCGGCTAGCCGATGTTCCCGACGCGGGCATATTGCCCCCGGGGATAGACCAGGGGCTCACGGTCTGCGGTGGCCTCGATGCGCTGGACGCGGCCGACCAGAATGACGTGGTCGCCGCCGTCATAGAGGGCATCCACGGTACAGTCGCAGGCGGCCACGCTTCCCATGATGATCGGCGCGCCGGTGGTCCAGGTCACGTGGTCTATGCCCTGCCAATCGTCGCAGCGCCGGGCGAAGCGGATCGAATGGGCCTGCTGATCGGCCGCCAGCACATTGACGGCGAAATAGCCCGTCGCCTGAAAGGCCGGCAGGGTTCGCGCCCGCCGATCGAGACAGAAGAGGACGAGCGGCGGATTCAGCGAGACGGAGGTGAAGGAATTGATCGTTACCCCGACCGGCGCCCCTTCCGCGTCACGGGTAGTGGCGACGGCGACGCCGGTCACGAAGCGTCCCATCGCGTCGCGGAAGGCCCGCTGCTCGAACGGCGCGAGGGAATCGGCAGCGGTGGAGGTAGTCTGGGACATCGATCTCGATCCGGCGGGCTTTCCGCTCCTCATCCGGCGCTCGGGCCGCGTAGGGAGCCCAGTCATAGCCGCTGATCCACGGGCACGCAAATCCCCGGACAACGGCCGGCATGCTTTTGGCAACTCAAGCCATCGGGCGCAGGATGTGGTGCTAAGCTACTGAATTTCAACATCCCGCTTCGCGACGGCATTAAAAGCTTCTTAATAGAAATCCCGCACGGTTGCCGTCGCAAAAATCGCCTCCGACGAAAGCGCGGATTCCTACCTCATGCTCATCTTCGCCGGCATCTTCATCGTTATCCTGTGTACGTTCGGCGGCTATGCCGCGCTCGGAGGCCACCTTTTCGTGCTGTGGCAGCCCTTCGAGGCGGTTATCATCTGCGGCGCCGCCCTAGGCGGCTACGTGATCGCGAATCCGGGCACGGTGCTGCGCCGCACCGGTGGCGCCATCAGCCAGGCCATCCGCGGCAAACGCTACAAGAAGGCCGACTATCTCGAGCTTCTCAGCCTGCTTTTCATGCTCTTCAAGCTGGCCAAGACCAAGGGCATGCTCGCGCTCGAGCAGCACATCGAGAACCCCGAGGAAAGCAACATCTTTCAGCAGTTCCCGAACGTCCTGGGCAACGAGCGGGCGATCACCTTCCTGCGCGACTATCTGCGGCTCATGTCCCTCGGCTCCGAGGATCCGCACACGCTGGAAGCGCTGATGGACGAAGAGATCGGGACCCATCACGAAGAGAGCTACCAGGTCGCCAACGCGATCCAGACGGTCGCCGACACGCTGCCGGCGCTGGGGATCGTCGCCGCCGTGCTGGGCGTCATCAAGACGATGGGCGCGATCACCGAGCCGCCGGAAGTCCTTGGCCGGCTGATCGGCGGCGCGCTGGTCGGCACCTTCCTCGGGGTGTGGCTGGCCTATGGCTTCGTCGGCCCGCTCGCGAACTGCCTGAAGGCCATGTACGACTCCGAGAACAAGTACTTCCAGTGCATGAAGGCCGGGCTCCTGGCGCATCTGCATGGATACGCCCCGGCGATCTCGGTCGAATTCGCGCGCAAGATGCTGTTCGCGGACGAGCGCCCGACCTTCTACGAGGTCGAAGAGACGACTGCCGCACTGCCCCCGGGCTGATCCAGGACTAAGGGAAGGCCAGAACCGTGGCGATCTCCAGCGATCAACCGATCGTCGTCGTCAGGCGAAAGAGAAAGGCCGGGCACGCCCATCATCACAGCGGGGCATGGAAGGTGGCCTATGCCGATTTCGTGACCGCGATGATGGCGTTCTTCCTGCTGCTGTGGCTGTTGAACGTCACGACCGACGAGCAGCGGAACGGGATCGCGGACTATTTCGATCCGGCGAACATCTCCCGCTCCACCAGCGGATCGGGAAGCATCCTGGAAGGCCGGACGGTCTCGACCCCGGGACAGCTCACCTCCCCCAGCTCCCCGTTCAGCCTTCACCAGGCCCTGCCCGGCCGGCCCGAGGAAGCCGACGACAGCAACGTCATCGACGACGGCTCGTCCTACGAGATGGCGGCCGGAAACGGTCCGGACCGCTCCGAAGCGGAAGCCGGCCGCGGCGCGCGTCCGCTCACCGACGCGGAGCTGGACCGGGCGCTTGCCGAACGCGAACAGGAACAGTTCCAGGCCGTCGAGGAACAGCTTCGGCAGGCCATCCAGTCGATCCCAGAGCTGCAGGCGCTGGCGGACAACCTGCTGATCGATCAGACCCCGGAAGGCCTGCGCATCCAGATCGTCGATCAGGAACGATTCTCGATGTTCCCGACCGGAAGCGCCGAGATGTACGATCAGACGCGGCAGCTTCTCGCCCTGGTGGCCCAGGCCGTCAGCCAGCTTCCGAACAAGCTCTCGATCGCCGGCCACACCGACAGCGTCCCCTATGCGGAGGGGGCGAAATACGACAATTGGGAGCTTTCGGCCGATCGCGCGAATGCGAGCCGACGCGCGCTCATCGAATCGGGGATCCACACCTCCCGCATCGCGACCGTCGTCGGCAAGGCCGACACGGACCACCTGTTCCCCGAAGAGCCGACGAGCTCGAGCAACCGTCGTATCTCGATCGTGCTGCTGCGCGAAGCGCCGCTGATGACGGAAACGGGCGGCTTCAACGAGGTGGCCGCCCCCTGATGGCCTCTCCGCCCTCCCTTCGCCCATTGCGCTGCTGACGAACGGCACACGCCGGTACATGATTGCATGGATGCCGTCCGCCCGTTTCGGGCGGCGGCAATGGACCGACCAGGAGAGGGCCGACCAGATCCATGTCGATCATCAAACCCGAAAGCCAGGGTTTGCTCCACTTCTACCGATCCGGCCCTATGCCATGCCCGTACATTCCCGGGCGGATCGAACGCAAGCTGTTCGCCCGGCTGGCCGGACCGGATGTGGCGGAACTCAACTCCGCCCTGTCCCGCGCTGGATTCCGCCGAAGCCACGACATCATCTACCGTCCGGTATG
>JAJUFW010000455.1 GCA_029263555.1 Alphaproteobacteria bacterium | reverse complement strand
CGTCCATCGTCTCGGCGAGACCGCCGAACTTGCCGATGTCGAGATAGACCCACCGACGATTGTCGTTGGCGGATTTCTGCGAAATCAGCACGACCTCGCTCTCGATCACCCCGGCATTGCCGACGAGACTGCGCCCTGGCTCGACGATGGTCGCCGGCAGACGGTTGCCGAAATGGGCCCGCAGCGAGTGCATGATCGCCTCGCCATAGGCAGCCGGCGCCGGAATGTCCTTCAGATAGCGCGCCGGGAAACCGCCCCCAAGATTGACCATTTCGAGGGCGACACCGTCGGCATCCAGCTCGGCGAACAGCCGGCCGACCGTGGCCAGGGCATGGTCCCACTGCGCCGGGTCGCGCTGCTGCGAGCCGACGTGAAAGGACACGCCGTAGGGGATCACGTTCATTCGCGCGGCCCGGCGAAGAAGTTCGCGCGCCATCTCGGGCTCGCACCCGAACTTGCGCGAAAGCGGCCATTCCGCCCCCTCGCCCGAGGTCAGGATCCGGCAGAAGACGCGAGAGCCCGGCGCGGCGGCCGCGATCTTCTCCAGCTCCGGCAGGGAATCGAAGGCGAACAGCCGGACGCCCAACGCATAGGCGGCGGCGATGTCCGACTGCTTCTTGATTGTGTTCCCGTAGGAGATCCGGTCGGCCGATGCCCCGGCCGCAAGGACTTCGCGGATCTCCGGCAGCGATGCCGTATCGAAGGAGGCCCCGAGGTCGACGAGAAGCCGCAGGATCTCGGGTGCCGGGTTCGCCTTGACGGCATAGTAGATCGCCGCATCCGGCATCGCCGCGGCGAGTTGGCGGTAGTTCTCCGCGACCACGTCGAGGTCGACGACGAGGCAGGGCGTAGCAGGGCGGCGCTCCTCGAAGAAGCGCGCAATCTTCTGGTTCATCTCACCGGGCTCCGAGGACGGGGGATAGCTTCTGACAAGGAAAGAGGGAACGACCGGTCACGCGGGGATGCGTGCCGGCGAATCGACCTCGGACGCGGGCTCCGCGTCCTATGTGGTCCGTCTCGAAGAACTTTCGGGAAGATGGCGCCGAGTGACGGGCACATGCCCGCCGACAACAACATGGAACATCGTAGCCTCCGAAGCGCCGCCGGTCCGGGCGGGATCAAGGGTTACGCGTTACGTCGTTGCATGACCTTGGGGGCCAGGGGCACGTGCGTGTGCGAATGGCCGGTTACATACAGCCCCTTGTCCCCCGACGAAAGCGAAGAATTCGCCCTTCCGCGCAACCCGGCCCTGAATCCGATAATTTGAAATATTATTTTCAGTTTGTTCCGTAGTTTTGACACATTTCAATAATGCTTTGATTTTTCGATGCGGATTGAGGGAATAATGCCGTGGGATGAGCCGTTACAACGGCCGCAAGCAAAGCCGGATAGCGAGGAGAACGGATTGCGGAGCGCCCCCGCGACGCATTTCTCACCGACCCGTTCCACCGAGCTTCGGCCAAGGAGGCATCGATGGCGACCAGTTTCCGCGACGACCTCGTGACCATGCTTCCCCATCTGCGGGCGTTTGCCCGCTCGCTCACAGGATCGGCCGACCAGGCGGACGACCTGGTCCAGGAGACCGTCATGCGCGCGCTGCGCGCTCAGGATCAATACCAGCCGCAGACCAATCTGAAGGCATGGCTGTTCACGATCCTCAGGAACCAGCACATCACCACGATGCGCCGCGCCCGTTTCAACACCTCGTCCCTGGACGACTGCGCGGAGATCGTCGTTTCCATCCCGGCAAGCCAGCACGAAGCGCTCCATGTGAAGGACGTCCAGGCCGCGCTCATGCGCCTGACGCCGGAGCATCGGGAAGTCGTGATGCTGATCGGCGCGGCCGGGATCAGCTACGAGGAGGCGTCCGCGATCTGCGGCTGTCCGGTCGGCACGATCAAGAGCCGCCTGTCGCGCGCCCGTCGCGAGCTGGCGGCCATGCTCGGCGATTCCGCCCCGGCCACTGTGCCCCGCCCCGGCCCTCGGCCGGACGCGCTGGCCGCCTGATCCGCAGCGTCAGGCGGGGTACAGACGGTCTATTTCGGCAAGATCCTCCGCATCGAGGCGCCAGCCGGCTGCAGCCACGTTCTGAACGACCTGCTCCGGCCGGGTCGCACCGGCGATGATGCTCGACACCGCCGGCCGTGCGGCAAGCCAGGAAAAGGCCAGATCCAGGAGAGTATGGCCGCGGGCGGCGGCGAATGCTTCCAGCGCCTCGACCGCGTCGAAGTTCGCATCCGTCATGTACCGCTCGCCAACGCGCGGCCAATGCGCGAAGCGCGTGCCCTCGGCAGCGGGGGCGCCCCTACGGTACTTGCCCGTCAGGAGACCAGCGGCCAGCGGGAAATAGGGCAGGAAGCCCAGCCCGTACGCGGTGATCGCCGGCAGCAGCTCCGCCTCCGCCTTGCGAACCAGCAGGCTGTATTCGTCCTGGCACGAGACGAACCGGCTAAAGCCGCGGCTCCTAGCCGTCCACTCGGCCTCGACGACCTGCCAGGCCGGCAGATTGGAGCAGCCGACATACCGGACCTTACCCTGGCGGACGAGGTCGTCGAGCGCGCCCAGCGTCTCGTCGATCGGTGTCAGGGAGTCGGAGAAATGGAGCTGGTAGAGGTCGATCCAGTCGGTCCGCAGTCGCCTCAGGCTGGCCTCGACCGCGATCATGATGTAGCGCCGGGACGCGCCCTTGAGCGCCTGCGCCTCGTCCATCGTGCCGCCGAATTTGGTGGCGAGGACGATGTCCTTGCGCCGATCTCCGAGGATGTCGCCGAGCGCGGATTCCGATCCTCCGCCGTCGCCATAGATGTCGGCGGTGTCGAACAGCGTGATTCCGCAGTCCAGCGCCTTGTGCACCACGCGGCGCGCGTCCTCCAGGTCGATCCGGCCGCCGAAATTGTTGCAGCCCAGGCCGACCACCGAAACGCGGAGTCCCGACCTGCCGAGATTGCGCATCTCCATCCGCATGCCCTCCAGCCCTGTGCCCGAAGCCGCACCGGGCGAACGGGTGCTCCGGTCTGCCGGTTCCGATCCGGCCCGATGACGACGAGCCGCTCTCGCGTCAGGCGGGCCGGTCGTGCTCCCGGATGAAGGCTTTCACCCGGGGGCTGATCTGG
>JAJUFW010000439.1 GCA_029263555.1 Alphaproteobacteria bacterium | reverse complement strand
TTCGGCAGGCCCTCGCGACCCGCCGAAAAGACGCCGCGATCCTGCAGGAATGCCCGCTGGCGCGGGTAAGTTCTTTCTGTAACACTGCACGGGACTCTCATTCCGGGACCGTTCCGGCCCATCCTCCAGGACGCTGCACCGAGCTCATGTCCGCGCCCTATCTCACCCTGACGGCCATCATTGTCGGGGTCGCCCTGCTTCAGCTTGCCAATGGCACGCTGATGACCTTCCTGCCGGTCCGGCTTACCGCGGACGCCTATACGTCCACCGAAATCGGCCTGATCGCGACGGGACACGCGGCGGGCTTCATGCTCGGATGCCTGCTCGTCACCCGGGTGATCCGGGCTGTCGGACACATACGCGCCTTCGCGATCTTCGCCGCCGCCCTGTCGGCGACCGCGCTCGCTTTCGCGATCTGGGTCGATCCGTATTTCTGGATGGTACTGCGCTTCATTACGGGCTTCACCTCGGCGGGTCTGTTCACGGTGGCCGAATCCTGGCTCGCCGCGCAGACGCCCAGCCGCCAGCGCGGGCGCGTCATCAGCATCTACATGATCTTCAACAAGACGGCCTTCGCGTCCGGCCAGCTTCTGCTGACCGTCGGCGATCTGGGCAGCGCCGGCTTCTACATGATCAGCGCGGCTCTCTATTCCCTGTCGCTGGTCCCGATCGCGATGACCAGGTCAGGCAGCCCGCCGGTTCCCGACGTCAGCCGACTTGGCCTGCGCGCCCTGTTCCGTATCGCGCCGGCGGGCGTCGTCGGCTGCTTCGCCACGGGCATCGTCAACTCTGCCGCAACCGCGATCGCGCCTCTCTACGGCGCCCAGCTCACGCTTTCGATCGAGACGATCGGCATTCTGATGGCGTCCATCCAGCTCGGCAGCCTGTTCCTGCAATGGCCGCTGGGTTGGGCGTCCGACCGTATGGACCGGCGCTCGGTGATCGTCTTTTCCTCGGCAGCCGTTGCCGTCCTGTCGATCGCGCTCGGCTTTGCCGAAGCGGGCTGGGGGTGGATATTGCTGCTGCTCTGCACGCTCTGGGGCGGCTTCTCGCTCAGCATCTATCCGATCTGCATCTCCCACGCGCAGGATTTCGGCAACCCCGAACAGACGGTCCAGCTTTCCGCAAGCCTCCTCATGTGCTGGGCAATCGGCTCCGTGATCGGTCCGACCGGGGCGACGCTCATGATGGACAGGCTAGGACCGGGCGGGCTTTTCTTCTTCAGCGCCGGCGTGATGACCGGACTCACCGTGTTCGTCGCCTGGCGCATGACCCGCCGCGCTCCGCGGCCGGCCGAGGAGCGCGAGCGCTTCGTCAATGTACCGGCCACCAGTCCCGCGGCGATGACGCTGGATCCGCGGAACCCGAATACCACGACCGGCGCCTAGCGCCGGGTGCGCGACCGGCTGCCCCTGCGATCGGTCACGCGGCGGATCATCTCCGGCAGCACGATCTGGGCAAGGCGCGGATCATAGCCGCGTCCGGCGATATATTTCCGGGAGGCGCCGAAGTGGAACCGCGCCGTCGAGGCGAGATCGGCGTCCGATAGCTCGGAGAGATAGCGCCGGAACGATGCGACGGCTCGGCGCCGCTCTCCGACGACCGGCGTCACGTCGGCGTCCGGATTGCGCAGATGCAGCAGGGAAAAATCGATGGGACCGGTGTCCTCGGCAACGCCGGGCATCCTGCGATAGGGTCGCCCGGCCAGCCGCGCCGCGACGACCGGCACGACCGCGTTGCAGAACAGAACCTCGCTGAGCGGCGCCCGCGGATCGCCCGGGGACGGCCGAGAGGACCAGCTGAGCTGACGTTCGACTTCGATGACCAGTTCGACATCGGTGAGGTTGGCGACCAATATGCGTTCGCCGACCATCGCCAGGGATTCGGAAACCTTCAAATTGCCGCCTCCCGGCGGGAGCTTTTGCGACAGTTCATCGCATCCTTGCTTCGGCGCCGCCGACGCGACGAACGGGCGGGACCGTCGCGGCCGAAGGTCGGCGTAGAGCGCCGTAACAGCTCCCAACCTTCCATGCTGTGCAGGTGGGCACGGCCCCCACGGCCGGCCATGAGCCAGCATCCCACCCGGAACTTTACTTTTGGTTAACGCTGTTCCGGCCTCCGGCACGCTTGTGCCCTGAGCCGGTTTCTGTTTCAAACCTCCGCTGGAAGCCAGTTTTCCGGCGACCGGAGAGCAGGAACGCGTATGCAAGATTCTTTTCAGGGCTCGGCCAGACCTCGCACGGCGCCGAGCACCTCCGATGTCCTTCAGCTCATCCTTCGAGAAAAGGCGGGTGGCCGCATTACCCTGCGCGATCTGGTCGATGCGATGGGCGAACGGGCTTATGGGGCGCTACTTCTCCTCTTTGCCATCCCCAACGTCATCCCGGTCGCGATCCCCGGATGGTCGACCGTTTTCGGCCTGCCGATGATCCTGTTCGCCGGCCAGCTTGCCACGGGACTGCACCGTCCATGGCTGCCACGCTGGCTGGCCGACCGCTCGATCAGCCATAAGGATTTCGAGAAGGTCGCGCTCAAGGTTCTGCCGTCCCTCATCCGTGCCGAACGGCTGCTCAAGCCGCGCCTTCTGCCTCTGACGGAGTGGAGCGGCGAGCGAGCGATCGGTATCGTCTGCCTGGTCCTTGCCGTCGTCATCACCCTGCCGATCCCCCTCGGCAACATGCTGCCGGGGCTGGCGGTGACGATCCTGGCGCTGGGCCTGATCGAGCGGGACGGTGTCGCCGTCCTGCTGGGTCATGCCCTGTCCCTGGTCAGCCTGGCCATCGTCGCGGCGGTTGTCGCCGCGATCGCGCTTGCGATCCTGAAGGCGATCCTGTTCTTCCTTTCCGGCATCTTCGGATGACGATTTCCCCCAGGCATCCGGGGGCATGCGACAATCGGTCTGGACGGACCCTCGCCGCCTGTGCTTGTCTCGCCGCTTCGAGACCATCTGCAGCCCAACGACCCGTGTCCATGGACCGCTTTCTTCGACTTATCGGGAGCACTGTTTTCGCCATGACTCTCTCAGCCGGCCCGGCAACGGCCCAGGATCTCGAGAACCTGCTCTACATGGACCTGGACGATGGCCGGGTCGTGATCGAGCTGAGGCCCGATCTTGCCCCCAAGCACGTCGCGCGCATCAAGGAGCTGACGCGCGAGGGCTTCTACGACGGCATCATCTTCCACCGGGTGATCGGGGGCTTCATGGCCCAGACCGGCGCCCCGACGGGCCCCG
>JAJUFW010000308.1 GCA_029263555.1 Alphaproteobacteria bacterium | reverse complement strand
GCTGGCCGGCGGCGTCATCGGCGCGCAGTTCGGGACGCGCGCGTCGACGCTGCTGCGGGGCGAACAGGCCCGGGCCATCCTGGCCCTGATGGTGCTGGGCGTCAGCCTGAAGCTCGCCGCCGACCTGGTGGTCGAGCCGGAGGAGATCTACCGGATCGACCGCATCGAGGTGTCGGACAGATGACCGCGGTCCCGGCCTGCCGGCCCTTCGGCGCGCTGGCCGCGGCGGCCCTGCCGCTGGTCGCGATGGCCTGTCTCCTGTTCCCGGCCGGATCCCGCGCGCAGGAGCTGGTCGCCGACATCTCGGACCACCTGATCGCGATCTCCACCGATTTCACCGGGGCGGAGGTCGTGCTGTTCGGCGCCGTCGACGGCGCCGGCGACGTGGTCATCGTGGTGCGCGGACCGTCGCAGGATCTGGTCGTCCGCCGCAAGGAGAGGACGGCCGGGATCTGGGTCAACCGCACCTCGATGAGCTTCGCCGACGTCCCCAGCTTCTACAGCGTCGCCGCCAGCCGGCCCCTGGCCGCCGTGGCCGACGACCGGCTGCTGGAGCGCCACGGCATCGGCCTGCGCCATCTCCGGCTGACCCCGGTCGATGCGGAGGATGCGACGGCGACCGAGGTCGCCACGTTCCGCCGCGCCCTCATCCGGGCCAAGCAGCTGGAAGGCACCTATGCGACCGATGTCGGGGAGGTCAGCTTTCTCGGCGACCGCCTGTTCCGCACCAGATTGACCTTTCCCGCCAACGTGCCGACAGGGCAATATATCGTCAGCGTCTACCTGATCCGGGACGGAGCGGTGGTGAGCGCCCAGACGACACCGCTCGTGGTCAGTAAGATCGGGCTTGGCGCCGACATCTTTACCTACGCCCAGCGCCAGAGTGCCGCTTACGGCGTGCTCGCCATCCTGATCGCCGTGGCGGCCGGCTGGCTGGGCAGTCTCCTCTTCCGGCGGAGCTGACGCCGGACCTCACAGTTCGGGGGAAAACCCTATGACGACCGAGACCGACACCGCCGCCACGAGCAGCGTCAATCCGGGACGGGTGTTCTTGGTGGTGGTCGACGATACGACCGAATGGCGCGCCGCGCTGCGTTTCGCCTGTCGCCGCGCCCAGCACACGGGCGGCCGGGTGGCGCTGCTCCATGTCGTCGAGCCGACCGATGTCCAGCACTGGATGACGGTCGAGGAGGTGATGCGGGAGGAGCAGCGCCAGGAGGCCGAACAGCTGCTGCAGCGGATCGCCAAGGAGGTGAACCAGCTGGCCGGAAGCCTGCCGGTGCTCTATCTCCGCGAGGGCGTGCTGCGCGACGAGCTGCTGACGCTGATCGACGAGGAGCCCACGATTTCGATCCTGGTTCTCGGCGCCAATCCGGGGAGCGAGGGGCCCGGGCCGCTGATCCAGCATTTGACCGGCAAGCGCATGGGGCAGCTGCGGATTCCGGTGACGATCGTACCCGGCAACCTGACCGACGACCAGATCGACGCCCTGGGCTGAGGAGGCGGGTGTCCGTCCGCTTGCCATTTTTCGTCCGGCCGCCGCATCGCATCTCTGGGCTGGAAAGTCGTTCCGGCACAGGAACATATCGACGTTTTTTCAAGGAGTCGGGCAGGGCCGGACCCGCCCCGGAATGCCCGCCATGTCGTGCACGGGCTTGATTGCGCGCGGGATTCTGCCCAAGTTCGGAGATCTCACCATCCGTAGCTGGGTGAGGTGGAGGTAACGCATGTTCATCCAGACCGAACAGACGCCCAATCCGGCGACGCTGAAGTTTCTGCCGGGACGGGCCGTGCTGGGGACCGGGACGGCGAACTTTCCGTCGCGCGAATCGGCAGCGGCGTCGCCGCTGGCTGCCCGCCTGTTCGAGATCGACGGTGTCACCGGGGTCTTCTTCGGCTCCGACTTCATTTCCGTCACCAAGGTCGACGACAAGGACTGGTATCTCCTGAAGCCGTCGATCCTGGGCGTGGTGATGGAGCATTTCACGGCCGGCCGTCCGGTCCTGGCCCAGGAAGCGGCAGAACCCGCCCATGCCGGTGGCCCGGAAGACGACGAGCTGGTGGCCCAGATCAAGGAACTCCTGGACACGCGGGTCCGCCCGGCCGTGGCCCAGGACGGTGGCGACATCATTTTCCAGGGCTATGAGGACGGGGTGGTCTACCTGCATCTGCAGGGCGCCTGCTCCGGATGCCCGAGCTCGACCATGACCCTGAAGGCGGGGATCGAGAACATGCTTCGCCACTACATTCCCGAGGTTCAGGAGGTGCGCGCCGTCATGTGACGGCGCTTCCTTCGACAGTCTCGATGAAAGTCGCCGGCCGGCAGCCGGCCGCAAGTCGGCCGGACGGATCACGGTCTGCGCATTCCGGAAGAGATTGCCGATGACAGACGAGAAATCGCGCCGGCCCGCCAGGCAATCGCCAGGCCTGATCATAGGGATGGTGCTGGCGATGTTCGTGGCGACCGGTCTTGTGATCAAGCCGGGCGCCGGCCGGACCGACGGCCCCGTCCGTCCCGTGCTCCATGCCGGGACGGTCGAGCCCGTCGGCCCCGCCGACGCGGAAATCGCCGAGAAGGCCGCCGCAACGGTCGTCCTGGTCCGGGACGACTCCGGCGCGGCCGCCCGGGCACCGGTCGAAACCGTGGCCGCGACCATGGCCCCGCCCTTCGAGCGGAGTGCGATCGAGATCCTGCGGGTCCGAAGCGCCACCGACCTGTCCGCGAAATTCGCCGAGCTCAACTATTCGGTCGATGCCGTGCGCGAGCTGGGCGCCGAGGTGCCGCGGATCTCCCTCGCCTCCTTCCCCGCCGACCTGGGCGAACTCGAGTCGATCGAGGAACGCAAGGCCCTGTTCTTCGGGTCCATGCTGCCGCTGGTCCTGCAGGTGAACGAATCCATCCTGCGCGACCGCTGGCAGCTCCTTGCCCTGCGGGACCGCCTGGACGCGGGCGAAATCCTGTCCGGCGCCGACCTGATCTGGCTCACCCTGCTGGCCCAGCGCTACGGCCTGGAGCGCATCGACATCGACGAGCTTGTCCTGCGCGTCGACATCGTTCCCCCGTCCATGGCGCTGGCGCAGTCGGCGGTCGAAAGCGGCTGGGGCACGTCGCGCTTCGCGGTGGAAGGGAACGCGGTCTTCGGCCAGATCACCTTTGCCGCGACCGGGATCGTTCCGCTGAACCGGAAGCCGGGCGAAACCCACCTGTTCGCGGCTTTCGACGCGCTTATCGACGGAACGCAGTCCTATGTCCGGAACCTGAACACCCATCGGGCCTACGCGAAGTTCCGCCAGCTGCGCGCCGAGCAGCGCGCCCGGGGCGAAAGGCTGGACGGCAGCCGGCTTCTCGACGGGCTCCTGCGCTATTCCGAACTGGGGCAGGACTATATCGACTATGTGCGCGGCGTGATCCGGGCGAACGACCTGGACCAGATGGACCATGCACGCCTGGCGGCGCCGCAGACCCTGATCGCATCCTCCATCTGAGGCAAGGGCGGCCGGGCCGCTGCGGGCGCCGCCGTCAGGCGGCCGGCGCCATCATGATCCCGTCGAGCACGCTGTCGCTCAGCATCGGGAAACGCTCCGGCTGGGGCAGGTTGTAGTGCCACCATTCGTTCTGGTAGTGCTGCCACCCGGCGGCAGCCATCAGGCCCAGGAGCAGCAGCCGGTTCCGCTGCGCCGTCGCCGATATCTCGAGATTCCCGTGGTGGGACAGGGGCGTGACCGCGTCGAAGCCCGTGCCCATGTCGAGCGGGCGCCCGTCCGGGCCATCCAGGGTCAGGTCGATCGCGACGCCGCGGCTGTGGCTGGAGCCCTTGCGCGGATCGGCGACGAATTCGGGATTGGGCACCGCGTTCCAGAGCCGCCACTGCGCCTCGACCGGCCGGAATCCGTCGAAGAGACGCAGGCGCAGGCCAAGAGGGCGCGCAAGCTCGATCGCCCGCCGAAGCGCTTGCGCGGCCTCCGGATGCAGGTAGCAGAGGGGCCGGGCATAGATCGGCCGCCCGGTCAGATTGTCCGCCGTCGCATAACGGATATCGAGGACGACGTCGTGATCGGGCGGGCGGATGTCGACAAGCGGCATGATGGCTCGGACGTGAGGTCGTTGACGTGGTATCCCTCCCGGTGCCGGGCTTTCGTGAAGGCGGCACGCGGGATATCGCTCCGACGTAGCGGATCGGCCCGGGTCTTCGCAAGCCGGTATGCGGGCCGGCGGCATGGGATGCCGCGGCCGGACGAGGATTGACCCTTGCCGGGTCTTGAAGGCGGGAGTTCTGGGGTGATCGTTCTGGGCGTGGATACCGGCGGTGCGGCCTGTTCGGCCGCGATCTGGCGCGACGGCACGACCGCCGCGGCCGACATCCGGGAGATGGCGCGCGGCCATGCCGAGCGCCTGGTGCCGATGATCCTGGACCTCTGCGCCCGGGCGAAAATCCATCCCCGCGACATCGACCTC
>JAJUFW010000322.1 GCA_029263555.1 Alphaproteobacteria bacterium | reverse complement strand
GCCGAAAATTGATGGTTTCGGGCGACACCTCCGGATCGTTCACGGCCTGCGTCAGCGTCACCTGCAGGCGGAGAAGTTCGCGGTTGAGCTGGCCTTCGTACCAGTAGTCGACGCCTGTCGCCTGTTCCGTCGCGGACTGGATGTCAAGCAGGTCCCGGACCAGTGCCGGCGTGCTGACGAGCAGCAGGGCGAAGCAGATCACCCATACCATCTGGCCGCCGAACGGAAACGTCCGGCCGATCCGGCCCACCTTCGCCTGCTTCCACCGCCGACCCAAGCGACCGCCTACCGCACCGAGATCGACGCCAACTGCCACACCCACCGTGACAGGTACAGTCGTGTCGCGAACCGGTCGTTAACATGACACGGGTACACGACCCAAAGCGGACCCCGGTCGCGGACGCTCAATTCGCGGCCGTTTTCCTTGAAGGCCAGGATCACGGGCCAATCGAGCGCGTCCTCGACGGGCATGACCGCCTGATAGTCGTTCAGGGCGGTGAGAAGCAGTTCCTTCGAATCCGGCTCGATCTGCACCGCTTCCAGGACGTTCTTCAGCAGGACGCCCTCGAAGACCGTCGCACCGTCCGTCCAGTTCGTCGCAGTCGTGAAGCTGACGACGCCCAGGCTCTCCAGGCCGGCGCGGTCGAAGGCGATCTCCGTACGCCCGTCGGGGGGCAGGATCTTGCCAGAAACCGTCAGGATGACTGGTCCCTCCGGAGCCGGGACTGCCGTTCCCACGACGTGAGTGGGAGGGCGAACGACCTTGTAGTCAGATTCGGCCGCTGCAATGTCTTTCAGAAGCAGCAGTGCGGACGCGAGGCCGATCAGCCCCGGCAATGTGAGTTCCGCCGCATGCCTGAAGCATCGTGCCAGGCCCGCACATGGCGCGATGCGGTCGGATTCTGGTGCGGGCAAGGTCCCTCCGATCGGATGCATGAGCAGGCCGTCGCGGTCCAGAGGGCTTTAACGATAATCCGGGAAGGTTGATGAGTGGTGAACGTCGCGTCCGGCCAATCCGGAGGAGAAGGGCGGCAACGCATCGGTCGCGCGCTGCCGCCCGCCAGGGTATCGGGGCACAGAAGCGAAGAAGCGGTTCGTCAATCGTCGGCGCCACCCATTTGGCCGTCTCGGGATTGACGATTGCGGTCGTTTCTGAATTTCTGCGCCCGTTCCTGGCCTTCGTCACCAAGCGAGGTCGCCTCATTCTTGCCCGGCTGCTTCGCCGACTTCTCGATTGGCTTCCCGGGCTTCGGCGTCTCGCCGGACTTTTCCTCGGGGAAAATTGTCATTCTGTCCTTAGGGTCGGTCATGTCGTCCTCCACCATTCCTGGACCAGCAACAGAACGACCCGACCCTACGTTCCTGGACGCGCGCCTCAGTGGGACATGAGCACCGGGAGATCCATTTCCCTCAGCACATGATCGGTCACCCCGCCCAGGACGATCTGACGCCAGCGGCTGTGCCCGTAGGCGCCCATGACCAGGAGATCGGCCTCCATCTCGGCCGCGCGCTTCAGGATCTGCGGTCCGACATCGCCCTCGCTGTCCACGGTCGCATGCTCCGCAGACGGCACATGGCGCCGCAGCCACTCGACCATGGGTTCTGAGGTTTCGGAACCGTCCGTCAGGGCGCAGACCCTCTCTGCTGTCGTGACGAAGGGCAGGGCGCCATGGGCGGCCCGGCTCGATTCGTGCGTGTCCCTCAGGGCCACCAGGATCCGCGTCCCGATTGGTCGATCGGCCCAGCCCTTGGAGATGATGAGGACGGGGCAGGCCGACCGAATCAGCAGCTCATCAGGGCGATGCAGGCCGATATAGTCCTCCGGCAACAGCGCCCGGCTCTCGCCGATGACGACCAGATCGGCGCCGACGCTCCGCTTCGCCAGCTCCTCGTTGTGGTCGCCCTCGGCCATCTCGGCCTCCCATTCGATCCCGGCAGCATCGCAAGCGGCTTCGACCTCCTGCAGAATCGCTGCGGCCCTTTCCTCAGCTACGGCGATGGCCTCGGCGACATAGGCGGCCGAAGCGCCGCGCCCGGTGATTGCCGCCGGCATTCCGACCGGGGAGGTAAGATAGGTCACTCTCAGATGGGCTCCGAACCTCCGGGCCAGCTGGATTGCGGCCGCGAGCCGCTCTCCGCGTGACTCGTCGGGAGCCATGTGCAGAAGAATTGATTTGATCGACATCGGCCTTCCTCGGGTAATGGCCGAACGGCGGGGATACGTCGTTCCCTTCCTAGTGTAACACGTAGACTGTAATCGACGCGCCGGCGATCCGCACTGCGGCGGAGGGCGGGCTTCTTCAACCCAGATAATCGGCAATTTCCGGGAACGGTGGATTGGTGAGGAAATCCCGGATGGTGCCGTCGGCGAGGATCCTGCCGCCTTCGACGAACAGGGCGCGGCCGGACAGGTCGCGGGCCTCCTCCAGCTGATGGGTGACCAGGAGCACGGTCAGTCCCCTTCGCTCACGCAAGTCCGTGACGAGCCCGATCATCTCGCGGCGATGGGCCGGACCCAGCGCGGCGAATGGCTCGTCCAGAAGCAGGACTGGACGGTCGCGAACGATCGAGCGGGCGAGAGCGACCCGCTGCCGCTCGCCGCCCGAGAGCTGCCGGGGCAGGCGATGTTCGAACCCGGCAAGCCCCACGAGCCCCAGGGCCTGAGACACACGCCCCAGGTCGTCCCGGGAAAGGCGCAGCCCGGGATGGATCCCAAGACCGACATTCTGCGCAACGGTGAGATGCGCGAACAGGTTGTGTTCCTGGAAAAGGGTCGTGACCGGCCGGTCGGCCGGCGGCTGGGACGTGACGTCCCGGCCGGCGATGCGGATCGTCCCGCCGGTCGGCCGGTCGAACCCGGCGATCAGGTTCAGCAACGTGGTCTTGCCGGCGCCGCTGGGCCCGAAGATCACGACGAGCGAGCCTTGCTCCACGACAAGATCGAAGACCATGGTCATCGCCTCGTAGCGGAAGGTCACCCGGTCCAGCTCAATGATCGGATCGGCCACCGACTATCCTTTCGATCGTCACGAAGAGAGCGAGGTTGAGCGTGACCAGCAGCACCGCCGTCATGGCGGCGTCGCCGATGCGGTAGCTGCCGATCTGCTGGTACAACAGAAAGGGCAGGGTCTCCGTCCCTGCGCTCCCGAAAAGGGCGATGACGCTGAAGTCGCCCATGGACAATGCCGTGGTGAGGCCAAGCGCCAACCCGAGCGGCCGGCGCATGAGCGGCCAATCGACTAGGCGGAGGCGGTTCCATCCGGTCATGCCCAGGCTGTCCGCCAGCCGCAGATGCCGCTCCTGGGCCTGCAGGGCGGCGGGCATCAGGATGCGCAGCACGAAGGGCAGCCCCATGAGCGCATTCACCGGCACGACCAGGGCAAGGCCGATGGCGAAGACATCCGCCACCGGACGCAGCAATATGAACAGGCCGGCACCGAGCATGATGGGCGGTATCACCAGGACCAGGCTGCCGCACAGCTCCACCGCGTGGGCCGCGCCGGGCAGGTAATGACGGAGCCGCAGGTTGCGCGCGGTGTCGACCAGGCCCCAGCCGAGGGCGCAGGACATGAGCCCCGCTGCGAGGCCGATCGCGACGCTCCGCCCGGCGGCCTGCCAAAGCGACGGGTTCGACGCGACGTTGAGCACCGACCCGCTGGTCAGGCCCGCAATCACGACCGCACCCAGCGGGAGCGCCAGCACAAGGACGGCGAAAAGGATGGCAGCCCCGTCCGCCAGGCGGCCTGCGGCGGTGCCGGCATCGGGCCTGGAATCGGTGCGGGCCAGCGTCGGTTCGACCGGTACGTGCCGTGCCAGCCGATAGCCCAGCCCGACCAGAAGACCGCAAAGCCCGACCTGAAGCACGGCAAAGGCGACGACCCGCCCCAGGTCGAAGTCGAAGCGCAGCGCCTGGTAGATCGCCACTTCCAGGGTGGCGTTCGGCGGCCCGCCCCCAAGAACCAGGACGACCGCGAAGCTGGTGAAGCACAGAAGAAAGATCAGCCCCGCCACGCCGGGCACGACCTGGCGCAACATCGGCAGTTCGATCAGCCGGAAGATCTGGCCGCCCGTCATGCCGAGCTGTGCGGCCAGTCGCCAGCTCTCGCCGGGAATGATCGCCCAGCCCTGGAGCAGCAGGCGGGTTGCGAAGGGCATGTTGAAGAAGATGTGGGCGATGAGGATGCCAGGAAGGCCGTAGATGTCCAGCCTGAGTCCCAGGCCAATGCCGTCGAGCACGTCGTTGACGAGCCCG
>JAJUFW010000724.1 GCA_029263555.1 Alphaproteobacteria bacterium | reverse complement strand
CGTGTTCGGCCATCCGGCCGACCTGCATGCGCCGGGGCGGAAGCTGATCGCCCAGGCCTACGACCACACGGTGGCGGGCACGCCCGTGAAGGGGCCGCGCATTCGCGCCAGCTGGCCCGTCGCGCTGGCCGCGACCATCGGGGCCTTCCTCGTGATCTCGCAGGTCATGTGGCTGGCGATGACCTACAGCATCGACCGGGCTGTCGATCGGGTGATCGAGACAGCCGCCCAGGAAATCCCGTGAAGGAGGGCGGCAGGCCGTGAACCCGATCGCGTCGCTGATGTCCCTGATCGCCGGGAACGAGGTCATCGTCCTGGTCGCCTTCGCCATCCTGATCCTGCTGGTCGTGGCGATCATGGTCTGGCTGTTCCTGCGCGCCCGCAGGAAGGCGGCGGACGCGGAACCAGTGCCTGCTGCCCCCGCCAAGGCCGAAGCGGAGGCCGAGGAGACCGAGAAATTCGCGTCCCCGCGGGAGCTGAGGCGTTCGTTCAAGGCCGGCTGGCGGGTCTACCGCGACCATATCGCGGGGTCCCGGGATCCGCATCTCGTGCCCTGGTTCCTCGCGATCGGCGCCGAGGGCAGCGGCAAGTCCACCCTGCTTTCCAGTCTCGAGAGCAGCCGGCCGGCCGTGCATACGGCGGACGACCAGACCAGCCGGCCCGTGGGATGCAACTGGTGGTACTATGACCACGCGGTCGTGCTCGACGTCGGGGGAGAATCGATCCTGCGGGCCGACGGCAGCCGGGTCGGCGACCGCAACTGGCGCAACCTGCTCTCGATCCTCAGGGATCACCGGCCGCGCCGGCCGGCCGACGGCGTCATCCTGACGATCCCGGCCGAGGACCTTCTGGACGGCGCGCCCGGAAGCGGGCAGCGGCTGACCAACCGCGCGCTCGAGCTCTATGGGAAGCTGTGGCAGGCTCAGAAGCTTCTCGGCCTCTGCCTGCCCGTCTATGTCGTCGTCACCAAGTGCGACGCGCTGCCGTCCTTCGACGCCTTCGCGTCGGCGCTGCCGTCGCGGCTGCGCGGCGACATGTTCGGCTGGTCGAATCCCTATCCGGTCGAGAGCGCGTACCGCGCCGAATGGCTGGACGAGGCTTTCGCCAGCCTGCAGACGGCCCTGCTCCGGACCCAGATCGAGCTGTTCGCCGACGATCCCGACCCCGACAAGGGGCAGGACATCTTCCTGTTCCCGACCCAGTTCCAGCAGCTGAAGGAGCCGCTGCGGACGCAGCTCAGCGTCATCTTCCGGCGCACCTCCTATCAGGACAGCATGTGGCTGCGCGGCATCTACTTCACGGGCCGCGCGTCGGCGCCGGAGGATCCGCTGCTCATCGGGCAGGAAAGCATGCCCATGCTGCCGGCCCTCTCCGGGACGGAGGCGCCCGTGCCGCCGGGACTTCCGGCACCGATTCCGGCGGCGGAGGACAAGGCGGGATCCATCGTCTTCGCCCGCGACCTGTTCGAGCGGAAGATCTTCCGCGAGCGGGATCTGGCGCGGGAGACGGCCAGGTGGACCTTCGAGCGCGACCGG
>JAJUFW010000690.1 GCA_029263555.1 Alphaproteobacteria bacterium | reverse complement strand
AGGTGCGTGTCGTGCGCATGGGCACGGCGCTGCATGGCGACAAGGCCGGTAAGGCCTATTCGGTGGAGCTGTGCGGCGGCACCCATGTCTCGGCCACCGGCGACATCGGCATCATAAGGCTGGTTTCGGAAGGGGCCGTGGCGTCCGGCGTGCGCCGAATCGAAGCGCTGACGGGCGACGGCGCGCGCCGCCATCTCGACGAGCAGGACAAGCGGCTCAAGGCCGCCGCCGCCGCGCTCAAGGTGGCTCCCGCCGACGTCGTTTCGCGGCTCGAAGCCGTGCTGGACGAGCGCAAGAAGCTCGAGCGCGAACTCGCCGACGCCCGCAAGAAGCTGGCGCTGGGCGGAGGCGGCCCGGCCGGTGCGGCGGGCGACGAGAGCGAGACTGTCGGCGGCGTGGGTTTCATCGGCCGCGTCGTCTCCGGCGTGGCGCCGAAGGATCTGAAGCCGCTTGCCGACGAAGGCAAGAAGTCGCTGGGCTCGGGCGTCGTCGCGGTCGTCGCCGTGAACGACGGAAAGGCGTCGCTGGTCGTCGGCGTGACCGAGGACCTGACGGCCCGGCTGAGCGCCGTCGATCTGGTCCGCGCCGGCGCCGAGGCGGTCGGCGGCAAGGGTGGCGGCGGGCGCCCCGATATGGCCCAGGCCGGCGGCCCGGACGGCGGCAAGGCCGACGAAGCCCTGAAGGCGATCGAGGCCGCGCTGGGCTGACCCGCGGGGGAAGGGGCGGCCGGTTGGCCGGTTTCCTGGCTGGCCCGCGCCTCCAGGACGTGGTCGACGCCATAAAGCTGTCAAGGTGCTGATGTTTCTGGGGTTTCGGGATTGCGGGCGGCAAGGCCGCCCGTAACGCCTGGAGACAATGAACCCAGGCCGGCATGATGCCGGACGAACGATCAGACCGGATCCATGACTTGCATCATCCAGCCATCGGCCGGAAGGCTCCGGCCGTCTCTCGCGTCCGACACATCGGGCGCCGGACGCGACGATCGATCCGTTCGGCTGCGGAGATCGGGCGGCACGATCGTTAGAGCGGTGTTAACCAACCGCTTGTTATCCTGTCACGCGTGATCCCGGCGCCCGACGTCCGGAATGCCGCCCGGCGGTCGTCTGGCATTCATCCACAGCTTTTTGTGTCCGCGCCAGTCCTGCCGGGTATGACTTGAGTAGCCGATGTTGTATTATCGCTTCGTGTTCGGCACCAAATATTGCATTCCTGGCAGTGCGGACGGAACGGATTTTCTGTAATTCACGGGGAAGGGGGACCGAATGAGTTGGACCGACGAGCGCATCGAAATGCTGCGCCAGCTGTGGGGATCGGGGCGCAGCGCCAGCGAGATCGCCGAGATCCTCGGGAACGTGTCGCGCAATGCCGTGATCGGCAAGGCGCACCGCCTGGGGCTGTCCGGTCGTCCGTCCCCGATCAAGGCGAAGCGGGAAGAGCCGGCGAAGCCCGCTCCGGTCGTGGCCGAGCAGCCGGCCGGTGCGACGATCCTCAGCCTGACCGAGCGGATGTGCCGTTGGCCCCTGGGTGACCCGAAGGAGGCCGGCTTCCGTTTCTGCGGCAAGATGGTAACCACGGGCTCGCCCTATTGCGCGGAACATGCGGCGGTCGCCTACCAGCAGCCGAAGAAGAAGGAGGATGATCGCAAGGTCGTCGGCTGACGGTTCTTCGATCCTGACTACAGGGGGCCTCAATGGCCCCCTTTTTTGTATCCGGGCTCCGGTCCGCGGCGCTT
>JAJUFW010000305.1 GCA_029263555.1 Alphaproteobacteria bacterium | reverse complement strand
CTGGACCAAGCGGAACTCGCGGTGCTCGAGATAGCGGAGTCCGCCATGGATCAGCTTGGTGCTGGCCGAAGAGGTCGCCTGGGCGAGGTCCGCCTGCTCGCAGAGGAGCACGCGCAGACCGCGTCCCGCCGCATCCCGCGCAATGCCGGCGCCGTTGATGCCGCCGCCGATGACGACGAGGTCGTAGAGGTCGTCCGAAGCCAATGCCGCCTCCCCCGCCTCAGATCACCTTGCGCCGCAGCCAGCCGGACAGCGCCTCGCCGGCCAGGACCACTACGATGATCGCCAAGAGAATGGTCGCGACCATCTGCCAGGCGAAAAGATCGATCGCGCCCTGCAGCAGAAGCCCGATGCCGCCCGCACCGACCAGGCCGAGCACCGTGGATTCCCGCAGATTGATGTCCCAGCGCAGAATGGCCACGGCAAAGAAGGTCGGCACGACCTGCGGGACGATGGCGTAGAGGATGACCTTGGCGCGGGACGCGCCCGTCGCCTCGATCGCCTCCACGGGCTTGCGGTCGATCTCCTCGATCGCCTCGCCCAGCAGCTTGCCGATGAAGCCGACCGACCGGAACATGATGGCCAGAATGCCCGCCAGCACGCCCGGACCGAAGATCGCAACGAACAGAAGCGCCCAGATGAGCGTGTTCACCGACCGGCTGGACACCAGGATGACCCGGCCGATCCACAGGCAGACCCGGTTCGGGGTGGTGTTCTGGGCCGCGAGATAGGCGACCGGCAGCGAAATGAGGACGCCGCCCATGGTCGCAATGGTCGCGATGTTCAGCGTCTCCAGAAGCGACATCACGATCGCATCGGTGCGGGAGAAGTCCGGCGGCATCATCCGGCCGAGCAGGTCGGCCATCGCATTCGGGGCATCGAACAGCCACGGCCAGACGATGTCGACCTCACTGACCGCCCAGACGACGACCGCAACGACGGTAAGATAGGACAGGAACCGGACGAGCCGCTGCCGCGGGGTATACCGGTGCCATTCGCGAGGAAGGGTGGCCGACTGGCTCACGACAGTTTCCTCCGGACATAGCCGCTGAACGCTTCGCTGAGCAGGATCACCCCGATGATCAGGAGGGTGATCGCGAACGCGAAGTCGTAGTCGTAGCGCTTGAAGGCGTTCATCAGGGTCGCGCCGATCCCGCCGGCGCCGACGACGCCGACGACGGCGGACGCGCGCAGATTGCTGTCGAGCTGGTAGATGCTGAGCCCGATCTGCCGGGGCATGATCTGGGGGAACACGGCATAGATAAGGGTCGTGAAATACCCCGCACCGGCTGCCTTCATCGCTTCGACTTGCCCCCAGTCGATTTCCTCGATCCGCTCTGCCAGGAGCTTCGCGACGAAGCCCAGGGAGTAGACGACGAGAGTCAGGATGCCGGCCAGCGGGCCGAACCCGACCGCCTTGACGAACAGGATCGCCACAATGACGGGGTGGAAGCTCCGCGCCAGGATGATGATGGCGCGGCCCGCCAGGTAGACGGGCCTCGGCGCCAGGTTCCGCGATGCCATGAAGGCGACCGGAATGCTGATCAGCACGCCGACGACGGTCGCGAGCACCGCGATCTGGATGCTTTCGACGAACCCGTTGATCAGCAGGTTGGAGCGCTCGAAGCTGGGCGGAAACGCGCCCTGCATCATCCGGATCGCCCGGGGTAGCCCCTCCTGGATCCGCGGCCAGTCGAAGGGAAGCGTAGAGAGCCCCCACCAGACATAGGCGATACTGCCGACAAGCAGCCCGTAGCGGAGCACCGGGTTGCGGATGAACGGCGGCTTGCGCCAACGGCGCACGGTCTCCGTCGTCATGAGGACGCGACCTTCAACACTTGCACGCCGGCACCGTCAGCCAGCCGGTCCTCGGCCGGCACGCCGGCATAGATCTGATCCATGGCGGCCTGGTCCAGGGTGGACGGCGCCCCGTCGAAGATGATCCTGCCGAAACGCATGCCGACGATGCGGTCGGTATATTCCTTCGCTTCGGCGACATTGTGGATGTTGATCAGCACCGGCAGGGCCAGTTCCTCGGACAGCGAGCGCAGCAGCGCCATGATCTGTTCGGAGGTCTTGGGGTCGAGCGAGGCCGTCGGCTCGTCCGCCAGGAGGATTTCCGGCCCCTGCATCAGGGCACGCACGACGCCCACGCGCTGACGTTCACCGCCGGACAGTTCGTCCGCCCGCTTGTTCGCGTAATGGGCGATGCCGACCCGCTCCATGAAGTGGAAGGCGCGGTCGATGTCCTCCTGCGGGAAACGCCGGAAGGCCGCCCGGAAGAAGGACACGTAGCCGAGCCGGCCGGACAGCACGTTCTCCATCACCGTCAGGCGATCGACCAGATTGAAGCTCTGGAAGATCATGCCGATCCGGCGGCGGGCCGTCCTCAGCTCCCGTCCCTGGAGCCGGGTCAGATTGACGCCGTTCAGCTCGATGTCGCCGGAGGTCGGTTCCACCAGCCGGTTGATGCACCTGAGCAGCGTGCTCTTGCCGGCGCCGGAGGCGCCGATGATCGAGACGACACTTCGCTCGGGCACGGTGAGGTCCAGGTTCCGCAGAACCGGCTTGTCGGACCCGTAGCTCTTGACGAGATTGGAGATCTTCAGCATCGAACGCAATTCACCCGGGGAAGAGGAGGAGGCGGCCGCCAACGGCCGCCTCCCGCGGGTCACTCCGCAGCCAGATTCTCGGGCGTGTACTTGACGCCGTTGATTCTCTGGATCGTGCGGATGATTTCCCAGTCCGTCTTGTAGTCGATCGGCACGAACTTGCTGACGCCGCTGAACTCCTCGCCCAGGGCGGTACCCTCGAAGTTGAAGGTGAAGAACGCCTCCTTGATCTTCTCGACGAGCTCGGGCGCGAGATTGTGGGCGTAGGTGTAGGAGGTCGTCGGGAAGGGATTGGACTCGTAGATCACCTTGACCTCGGACGGGTCGTAGAGACCCCGCTCCGCCATGCGCTCCACGACCTCCGACGCGACCGGGGCCGCATCGTAGTCACCGGCCACGACACCCAGCATCGACTGGTCGTGCGATCCGGAATAGACGACCTCGTAGTCCTCATCCGGCACGATGCCCATGTCGGTGAACAGCGCCCGCGGCGCCTGGTTGCCCGAGTTGGACGTCGGCGAAGCGTGCGCAACCCGCTTGCCCTTCAGGTCCTGCAGCGTGTTGATGCCGCTGTCGACCCGCGTATAGACCTGCAGCGTGTAGCCGAAGCGCCCGTCGTCCGCGCCCATGATAGCGAACGGCACCGCGCCTGCGAGATTGACCGCGAACGGCGTCGGCCCGGTGGAGAAGCCGGCGATGTGCAGGCGTCCGCTCCGCATCGCCTCGACCTCGGCCGAGTTCGACTGGACGGCGAAGAACTGTACGTCGCGTCCGGTCACCTTCTCCAAATGGTCGATGAAGGGCTGCCAAATATCTTCGTAGATCGCCGGATCTTCGACCGGGGTATAGGCGAAGACCAGCGTCGAGGGGTCGGCGAAGTCGGCCGGATCCTTCGGCGGATCGGCCAGAAGGTCCCCGTCTTCGTCACAATAGAGCTGGTCCAGATCGCCCCGATTCGAGCACTCCTGCGCATTGGCCGTCCCGGCCAAGAGTGCGGCGAGCGAGCACAATGCCGCACCGAACGCCACACCTCGCAATCCATAGGAACGTGGATCGACTTCCACCATCCTCATCCTTTCCTCCCGTTCACAGCCTCTGTTCGGCCCTCCCCGCCGGCTCCCGGGCAAGGTGGCCGGCCCGTGGCAGCCTAGTCATAAACTGTGGTACTTTGCAACAAAACTCGTCGTTGACGTGAGGACTTACAACGTTTTCGTTGCAAGATGCCAACGTCGGCGGCAATCATCCGGACCGAGACTCACGGAATCGCGGCCCGTCCGGCGCCGCGGGGGACAGCTTCGGATACTGGGCATTGGGGATGGAAACCGAACGGGGACAAGCGGCCTTGCCGATCGACGCCGAGGAGAACGGCGCGGCACCGGGCCTGTCCGGAGAACTGACGCGGATGCGGCCGCTGGCCGAGTTCCCGGCGGCCGAGCGCGCCCGGATCGAGGTCGTGCTGACCGATATCGACGACACGCTGACCGAGGACGGCGTGCTTCCCGCCGTCGCCTATCGCGCGCTGGAACGCCTGCGGGAGGCCGGCGTGATCGTCCTGCCGATCACCGGACGTCCGGCGGGCTGGTGCGACCTGATCGCACGCTTGTGGCCGGTCGACGGCGTCGTCGGCGAGAACGGCGCCTTCTACTTCCACTACGACCGCGAGCGCCGGGCCATGGTCCGGCGGTTCCAGAAGGACAATGCGGAACGGGCGGCCGACCGCGCCCGCCTGGAGGCCCTCGCCGCCCGCATCCTGCAGGCCGTTCCCGGCAGCCGGATTTCCGCCGACCAGGCCTATCGCGAAACCGATCTCGCGATCGACTTCGCCGAAGACGTGCCCCCGCTTCCCCCGGCCGAGGTCGACCGGATCGTCG
>JAJUFW010000189.1 GCA_029263555.1 Alphaproteobacteria bacterium | reverse complement strand
CCTCGACGGTCGTTGCGCCGATCCGCTCGGCCATGTGACGCAGCATCGCCAGGTCGAAGGCCCTGTCCTCGGTCGCGATGACCGCCCAACTCGGCTTGCTGCGCCACGCCGCGTTCTCGAGCACGGTCGCAAAGACCGACATGTTGATGGGCACCTGCGAATCCCGCATGAAGGCGGCGTCCGCGTCGCTGGCGTCATGGGCGAAGCCGGCCGTGAACTTGTCCGGATCGATGAACCCGTATCCGTCGGCGCCGACATTGATGACGAAGTCCGGCGTCGGGGCAAAGCCTTCATACTGCTGGGCGGTCGTCTCGCCGGCATCGGGCGACAGGGCCGAGACATAGACCAGGCCCGCAACATTCGGGTGCGTGCCGGCTTCCGTGATGATCGTGCCGCCCCAGGAATGGCCGACAAGGATCGTCGGGCCGTCCTGCTGGTCCAGCACGCGACGCGTCGCCGCGACGTCGTCGGCAAGGGAGGTGAGCGGGTTCTGCACGATGGAGACCCGGTAGCCTCGCGACGTCAGCCGGTCATGGACGCCGCGCCACCCGGAACCGTCGGCGAAGGCGCCATGCACCAGCACGACATTCCTGACGGCTTGGCCCTGCGGAACGGCTTCCTGGGCGGAAGCGCCGGCGGCTGCGGCAAGGCTGGCGGCGGCCGCCGCGGCCCGGATGAGGGTCCTGGTCTTCGCGGTCATGGGAGCACTCCTTTCGATCAGTGGCGATAATTTTTATCGCGATACTATCGATCTGTGGTGAGGTTCGAACTCTTTTCAACAGAAATTTTATCGCGATATATATTGTTGCGATTTCAGCCCGAACAGGCATGCAAGGAGCACCCATGCCGTCCCCCTCCGCGAACCCGCCCGTGCCGCTGGACGCCCAGCTTTGCTACGCGATCTATTCCGCGGGCATTGCGATCCAGCGACTCTACAAACCCTTTCTCGACGGGCTCGGTCTGACCTATCCCCAATATCTCGTTCTCAACGTCCTTTGGCGCGAGGACGGGCAGACGGTCGGCGCGATCGCCGAGAAGCTGGCATTGGAGCCGAGCACGCTCACTCCGCTCCTGAAGCGGCTCGAGACGGCCGGGCTGTTGCACAGGACGCGAAACCCGGACAACGAGCGCCAGGTCGTCGTCGCCCTGACCCGGGAGGGAAAGACGCTCGAAGACCGGGCCGGTTGCCTCGGCGATGCCCTGCTCGCGGCATCGGGCCGGACGCCGGAGGATCTGGCCCGGCTGAACCGGGACATTCGGAACCTTCGCGACCGCCTCTATGACCGCATCGGGGAATGGAACGCGCCGCTGTGACCGAAACGCGGCGCGGCGGAACGGCGGGCGTTCGGCCAGGCCCCCGATGTCCGACCGGCCCGTGCGCCGCAGGCGGCGCTCGTACCCGACACATGGGTGGCATCGCCCGGCAGGCCCGCAGGCTGGAAGGTCACGCCGCCCTTGAAGGGATATTCGGGATGGACGACCCTTCGCGGTGCTATGCGATCATCACAGGCGCGACCCGCGCTTCGCCGACGGTCGTCAAGTCGTCCGTTAGTTCACGACCGAGATAGCTCATATAGGCGGCAGGCTGCCCAACGACACGCGGTTTCGCCAGTGCGAAAGGCCGCAACCCGGACCTGTCGGCGATGGCGAGTTGAAGGTCCCCGCCGATTGTCGGGCTTTTATCGCTCGCTATCCGGTCTTCAATCACGAAACGCGGCGCGCGTGAAATTGGGCGGCCCGGCACAGCCTCACCGCTAAAGGCGTTCGCGATTTCGTCGCTAAGCTCTGTTTTCTTGTCCCCCAGATATACGAAGTCGTGGGTGCGCAAATTCTGGTGCGCCTCTACTCGGATCTCGTAGACATTCTGAACGAGTTCGGGGCGGAAAAGGACAATCTCCAACTGCTGCGTCTTATGACAGAAACCGAACACGGCCACTTCGAAGATCGACCGTCCAATCAGACCATAGTCCGCGAACGTCGCCTTCAGGTACGCTAAAATCTGGCGGGCGATGTCCTGGATCGAGGGAATATACTCCGTCGGCGATACGAGATTCGAAAGTAGCGGCACAAGTCCGAGATAAGTGTTTTGACCCATAAGCGTACTGCCCGCAAAGCAGTAGCCGAGCGTGTGAGCAAAATAGACTTGGTTGAAGAAACCGTCCGGCCCCGGTCGTCGGCAAATGATCGGAAGCGAGAAGATTTTCGCTGCATCTGCAATGAGCAGATGGCCATTCCCGTTGGACACTCTGCTATCGGCAGCGGCCCACAGCGACGGGCTCCCCTCGACCTCATCATTGCGCCAAATGGCTATGGCGGTCATGGCTTCACCCTTCGTCCTCGGCATAAGCAAGCAGAGATGCTGACGAGCGAAAAACGGGAACGCCCATGCTCAGTCCAAGCACCGTCTTCGCCGGCCAGTTCACCGAATCCGGGGAGTCGATGACGATGGCTGGATCGTCAGACACCTCGATTATGCACTCGGAATTTTCGACAGCCGGCTCGACCCGCGTCGAACCAGGGCGCCGGAGAAAGTGTCAGCCATCTCTCCGGAATGCACCGTAAGCCATGTGCCCGGAATGGACCCGGCAGAAAATGGCGGAGGGGAAGGGATTCGAACCCTCGATACGGCTCAACACCGTATACCCGCTTTCCAGGCGAGCGCCTTCAACCACTCGGCCACCCCTCCGCGGTCCGCGGAACATAACGATGACGAGTGCGGACCGCAAGGAACTTGGTGGCGGGCGCGGAGGCGCTTTACGGTCGTTTCGCAGCCGGGTCGGTTCACGCTGGGAAATCCGGCGCCGGTGATGCTTAAATGGGCCCGGTTTCGCGACTTCGGAGGAGCTTGATCCGCATGGTCCTGCTACGCGCCGTGGGGTGGGCGCTGATCGTTCTCGGCCTCCTGGTCCTGGGGCGGGACCTGTGGGTCTGGGCCGCCGGGGGCCCGTTCCATCTCACCGCGGGCGGCGAGCTCTGGTTCCGCCTGGACCAGGGCAGCCTCAACCTGACCCAGGCGGTCATCCAGCGCTATTTCGCGCCGGCGCTCTGGGATCCGGTTCTGGTCACCCTGCTCCTGTGGCCGGCGACCTTCACCCTGATCGGCGGCGGCATCATCCTCGTGCTTGCCTTTCAGGGAAGGCGCCGGTGGCGCCGGCTGTGAGCTCCGCCACCGCTTCCTCCATCAGGACCAGATCCCGCTCCCGCGACAGCCGGTGATCGCCGTCCTTGACCAGGGTCAGGCGCACATCCGTCGAGGCCAGCGCCTCCGCCAGGCGGCGGCTCTGCTCCCACGGCACGTCCTGATCCGCCATTCCGTGGAACAGGCGGGCCGGAACCGCGACCGGGACCGTCCCCCGCAGGACGAGATGCCGCCTTCCGTCCTCGATCAGGGCGCGCGTATAAGGATAGGGATTCTCGTCGTAGCGCGAGGGGACCAGGAGCGCGCCATCGCGCGCCAGCGCCGCCCGTTCGGCCTCCGTCAGGCGCGCCCAGATCAGGTCCTCGGTGAAATCGGGCGCCGCGGCCACGGTGACCAGCCCGGCGATCCGGTCCGGCCGCGCCAGGGCCAGCAGGACCGCGATCCACGCGCCCATGCTGGACCCGACCAGGATCACGGGTCCTTCCGTCGCGCGGTCCAGAACGGTGAGCGCGTCGTCGCGCCAGCGGCCGATGGTCCCCTCGGCGAAATCGCCGCCCGAGGCGCCGTGGCCCGTGTAGTCGAAGCGGATGCAGGCCTGGCCGGTCCGGCGGCAGAAGGACTCGAGCCTCTGCGCCTTGGTCCCGGTCATGTCCGAACGGAATCCCCCGCAGAACATGACGGCCGGCAGATCCGGACGGGTCGCCTCCAGGCGGATGAAGGCAATTGTGGCACCGTGGCCGGCGTCTAGGCTATGGTGCCGCGGTTTTCCGGTCACATCGCCCATGTCCGTCTCCATTCCTCATCCGATTGCCGCGGCCTGACCCATGCGTTTCGACGGCGACCATAGCATTCCCGCCGCGCCGTACAACGACGTCCGGGAAGCCCATCCCCCGACCGTCCTGCAGGTCCTGCCCTCCCTCGAGACCGGCGGGGCGGAACGGGGCTGCGTCGACGTCGCGGCGGCGATCGTTGCCGCCGGGGGCCGCGCCATCGTCGCGTCCGAGGGCGGCCGCCTGGTGCACGAGCTGACCCGGGCCGGGGCGGAGCACGTCGTCCTGCCGCTCAAGGGCAAGAACCCGCTCCGCATCCGGGCGAATATCGGCCGCCTGGCCGAGCTGATCCGGCGGGAGCGGGTGGACATCGTCCACGCCCGTTCGCGCGCCCCGGCCTGGAGCGCCTATTACGCGGCGCGCGAGGCCGGCGCCGCCTTCATGACGACCTTCCATGCCCATTACAGCCTGGGTTTCCCGGGCAAGCGCCTTTACAACGGCATCATGGCCCGGGGCGAACGGATCATCGCCATTTCGGACTATGTCGCCCGCTACATCCTCGACACCTACCGGGTCGATCCGTCGATCGTCCGGATCATCCCCCGGGGCGTCGACGTCGACCGTTTCGATTCCGCCCGCGTCAGCGCCGAGCGGGTGATCAAGCTGGCCCGGGAATGGCGCCTGCCGGACGGCTATCCGGTCATCCTGATGCCGGCCCGGGTCACGCGGATCAAGGGACACGCGGTGCTGCTGGAGGCGCTCGCCCTGCTGGGCCGCCAGGATATCCGCTGCTTGATCGTCGGCTCCGACCAGGGCCGGACCGCCTACCGCAAGGAGCTGGAGAACAAGATCGAGACGCTGGGCCTCCGTTCGGTGGTGCACCTGGCCGGACATTGCGACGACATACCGGCGGCGCTCAAGCTCGCCGACGTGGTCGCGGCTCCGGCGATCGTGCCCGAGGGTTTCGGGCGCGTCGTCGTCGAGGCCCAGGCCATGGGCCGCCCGGTGGTCGCGTCCGACATCGGCGCCTATCGCGAGACCGTCGTCGACGGCGAGACCGGCTGGCTCGTGCCGCCGGGCGACGCCGAGGCGCTCGCCCGGGCGCTGGCCCAGGCGCTCTCGCTCGGTCCTGAGGAGCGGGAGGCGTTCGCGGCCCGCACCTCCAGCCTCGTGCGCGCCACCTACACGCGCGAGCGGATGTGCGCCGAGACTCTTGCCGTCTATGACGAGCTGCTGGAGGTCCGGGCCTGACCCGGCCGGCGCCCGGCGGAAGCGACGACCTCCCGGTAGAAGTTCAGATAGCTTTCGACCACCTTGGCCTCGGTGAACTCGGCGAGATATGTGGCCCGGCCGTTCTCGACCAGCCGGTCCCGCAGATCCGGGCTGTCGACCACGCGCCGGATCGCGGCGGCCAGCGCCGCGTGGTCGTCGATCGGCACCAGAAGCCCGTTCCGGCCGTCGGTGATCGTGGCGGCGGGCCCCGAGGCCGCGGCCGCGACGAGCGGACGCCCGTGGGCCCAGGCCTCGATCGTGACCGCGCCGAACGGCTCGTAGCGCGAGGGAAAGACGCACACGTCGCAGGCCGCAAGAAGCGCCGCCCGGTCGTTGCGCCAGCCCAGGAACCGGACCCGGTCGCCCAGCCCCAGCTTCGCCGCGAGCGCCTCCAGCTCCGCCCGGATCGGGCCCTCGCCGGCGATCCAGAGATGGCATTCCGGCAGCAGCGGCATCGCGTTCAGCAGGACGTCGATGCCCTTCTTCGGATGCAGCCGGGCCAGCGCCAGCAGCAGCGGGGCGCCCTCCGGGGTGCCGAGGGCCGAGCGGTCGGCCGGCGGCGCCGGAGTGTCGGCGGCCAGGACCCGCAGCACCCGGACCCGGTCCGCGGACCAGCCGGCCTTCGTTACGTAGCTTGCCTGATCCGGCGTCACCACGGCCAGCCAGTCATAGCCGCGGTAATATTTCAGGTCGTAATAGCCGCCCATCCAGCCGATGCGGGCGTAAGCGCCGGCCGGCACGAAGCGGGCGGCACGGTTCATCCAGGCCTGAACCACGTCGGGGCGGAATTCAGCGACGATCCGCCTGAGCCGAAGGCGCGTCGTCAGGTCCAGAAGGCCGCCGAACGGCAGCTCGATCGGCTCGATCCCGTGATCCCGCAGCAGCCGCGCCCGCTCCGGGTTCCGGCGGATGACGACCTGCTGTTCGACCCCGGCCCGGTGCAGCGCCGTCACGAGATCGGTGAAATAGGTCTCGGCCCCGCCCTGCCGGGCCCCGCCCATCACGTTCATGATGCGCATCGCGTGCATTCCTTCCGCGGGCTCAAGAGTCGCGCAGCCGCGCGACAGGT
>JAJUFW010000291.1 GCA_029263555.1 Alphaproteobacteria bacterium | reverse complement strand
TGTCCAGCGCCTTGCCGCAGTTGTTGCGCTTCATGAGCGAAATCGCTTCCGGCGCGGCCGTTCCCGCGTCCTTCAGTCGGCCCAGCTGCAGCGCCCCCTGCAGGCCGAGAGCGATTTCGGTCTGCATGTCGGCAAGCTTCTTCTGGATCAGCTGATTTGCCGCCAGCTTCCGTCCGAACACGGTCCGGTCCAGCGTGTACTGGCGCGCCGTGTGCCAGCAGAATTCGGCAGCGCCCATGGCGCCCCAGGCGATCCCGTAGCGGGCGTTGTTGAGGCATCCGAACGGGCCCTTCAGCCCCTTGACCTCCGGGAACCGGTTCTCTTCGGGAACGAAGACGTCGTCCATGACGATCTGGCCGGTGATCGAGGCGCGGAGCGAGAACTTGCCCTCGATCTTCGGCGCGGACAGGCCGGACATCCCCTTTTCTAGGACGAAGCCGCGAATGTCGCCCGCGTCATCCTTCGCCCAGACGACGAAGACGTCTGCGACGGGCGCGTTGGTGATCCAGGTCTTGCTGCCGGTCAGGCGATAGCCGCCATCGACCTTCCTGGCGCGCGTCTTCATGGAGGCGGGGTCCGAGCCGGCATCGGGTTCGGTCAGGCCGAAGCAGCCGATCCATTCGCCGCGGGCCAGCTTGGGCAGGTACTTGCGCCGCTGGTCCTCGGTTCCATAGGCATAGATCGGATGCATGACCAGCGAGGACTGGACGGACATGGCGGAGCGATACCCGCTGTCCACGCGCTCTACCTCGCGGGCGATGAGACCATAGGCGACATAGCTGGTGCCGGCGCCCCCGAACTCTTCGGGAATGGTGGGGCCGAGGAAGCCCAGTTTACCCATCTCCCGCATGAGGTCGGGGTCGAAACGCTCCATCCGGTTCGCCTCGAGAACACGCGGCATGAGCTGTTCCTGGCAAAAGGCATGCGCTGCGTCACGGATCAGCCGCTCGTCCTCGCTCAGCTGCGCATCGAGCTGCAGGGGGTCCTCCCAGCGGAACGGAGGCCTCGGGGGTTCCGGGGCAGCCTGAACGAATTTGGAAGACGGTGAGGTGGAAGAGACGGACGGATCCGTCATGGAACACTCTCCATAAGACGTCGCTGCTTTGTAAATCGGGGAGCGTATGGGAGGCGGCACGTCTTGTCACGCCGGAATGCCCTGACGGAGGCGACCGCGGTGCGGCCGAAGTTAACCGCAATGCAACCTATGAAAGGGTATGCCCGTGCGTCCCCACGAGAGCCGTCACGGGTGAAGCATGGCGCAACGGGAAGTCCTGATCGAGTTCACGCAGATCGGCCGCACGGTCAAGGTCAGCGCGGTCGATCCGGAGACGCTGACCGAGGTGGTGATTCAAGGACCGGCCGGAGCCGGACTCGAAGTGCTGCGCCGCAACGCGATTGCGAAGCTCGATTACGTTCTGTCCCGGAAGCGGGGCTGAACAGCGGTGCGAGCGCCGGAAGACGCGGGTCTCCGGCCCGTTCCCGGCACCCCTGCCGTACTTGCGCCGTCAACTCGATCGCTTGCGGGTTGATCCCCGCGCGCTGCGGCCGAGTCCGATCTTCTTGGCGAAATCCGAACGCTGCGCGGCGTAGTTCGGCGCCACCATCGGATAATCCGGCGGCAGGTTCCACTTCGCCCGGTACTCGTCCGGCGTCATGTCGTACGTCGTCCGAAGGTGCCGCTTCAGCATCTTCAGCTTCTTCCCATCCTCCAGACAGATAATGTAGTCGGGATGCACCGACTTCCGAATGGGAACGGCAGGCTTCTGAGGCTCTTCCTGGACGGCCGGCGCCGCGGTCTCGACATTCTTGAGACTACTGTGCACCGAATGGATCAAGTACGGCAGCTGATCGGCCGGGACGGGATTCTTGCTGACATAGGACGCCACTACCTGAGCGGTCATACGCAGCAAATCGCCGTTCGGCATATTTTCGGCGCCCTCTTTGCCCTGGGTCATTGCCAGTCCTTGCGATCTATAAATTCTGTTCTTACTGATTTGCATAATCGACTTTGCATGTCAATTAATTTTGTGCCTCTTGGAAGAGGAGATCACGTAGTTCGGGAATAACGTCGTCGTCGTTACCGGTCGTTCCGGGGTGATTACGATGTTAAATGAGACCAACTTGCAGCGAGAGCTGCCGCGCCGAAAAGTAAAGTGCGCATGTTTGTTTTGGCGGCCTTCTTGTGCTCGTCAGCCGGCGGAAGGTCGCGCGACCGGCGGGGCGGCAGGGCGAAGTGCTGGCAGCGCCGCCAGGACTTGTGCAAATATACCGGGCGCTCCCGATATGTGGTAAAGCGAGCCGACGCTCCCGCAACCTCGAACTCCGTGCCCCTTCAAATGTCAGAAGACGTCATTGCCCTCGCCTCGGATCACGCCGGATTTCCGCTCAAGGAAGAGCTGAAGGTCGTGCTGCAGGACCAGGGTTATCCGGTGCTGGATCTCGGCACCGACGGAACGCAATCCGTGGACTATCCCGATTTCGCTTCGGCCATGGCCGAAGCGATAACGTCCGGCCGTGCGGGGCGCGGCGTCCTGATCTGCGGCACGGGTATCGGCATCTCCATTGCCGCCAACCGCCATCGCGGCATCCGGGCCGCCCTCTGCCACGATGCGACGACCGCCAGGCTTTCCCGGCAGCACAACAACGCCAACGTGCTGGCGCTGGGCGCGCGCGTTACCGGGCCGGACGTCGCCAAGGAGTGCCTGGAGGTTTTTTTGAACACCGGCTATGAAGGCGGGCGCCACGACCGGCGACTGGCGAAGCTCTGACCGGTTTTCGAGACCGCAGCCAAAGGATTGCAGATCAGATGACGTCTTCACCCTCTGTCAAGTCCGCCGCAACCGACCGTTTCTTCGGCGCCGGTCTGGCCGATACCGATCCCGATCTCTTCGCGGCGATCACGCGCGAACTTCGGCGCCAGCAGGACCAGATCGAACTCATCGCCAGCGAGAATATCGTGTCCCGGGCCGTCATGGAGGCCCAGGGCTCCGTCCTGACGAACAAGTACGCCGAAGGATATCCCGGGCGCCGGTACTACGGCGGCTGCGAATATGTGGACGAGGCGGAGCAGTTGGCGATTGACCGCGCCCGCCGCCTTTTCGACTGCGCCTTCGCGAACGTCCAGCCCCATTCGGGCGCCCAGGCGAACCAGACGGTCTGCCTCGCGCTGCTGCAGCCCGGCGACACGCTGCTCGGCATGTCGCTCGCCGCCGGCGGCCATCTGACCCACGGCGCGGCGCCGAATCTCTCGGGCAAGTGGTTCAACGCCGTCCAGTACGGTGTCCGGCGCGAGGACGCCCAGATCGACTACGACGAGGTCGAGCGCCTCGCCGAACAGCACAAGCCCAAGATGATCATCGCCGGCGGGTCGGCCTATCCGCGCATCATCGATTTCGCCCGCTTCCGGGCGATCGCGGACCGCGTCGGCGCCTATCTGATGGTCGACATGGCTCATTTTGCGGGGCTGGTTGCGGCCGGCGTCCATCCGAACCCGGTGAAGCATGCCCATGTCGTCACCACGACGACCCACAAGACCTTGCGCGGTCCCCGTGGCGGCATGGTGCTGTCCGACGATCCGGAACTCGGCAAGAAGATCAACGCCGCGCTGTTCCCGGGCCTCCAGGGCGGGCCGCTGATGCATGTGATCGCCGCCAAGGCGGTCGCCTTCGGCGAGGCGCTGACCCCGGAATACAAGACCTATATCCGGGCCGTCGTGGAGAACGCGAAGGTCCTCGCGGCGACCCTCCGCGAGGGCGGTCTCGACATCGTCTCGGGCGGCACCGACACGCATCTGGCCCTGGTCGATCTGCGCCCAAAGAAGCTCACCGGCAAGGCCGCCGAGCGCAGCCTGGAGGCGGCAGGCATCACCTGCAACAAGAACGGCATCCCGTTCGATCCGGAAAAGCCGACGATCACCTCGGGGATCCGGGTCGGCAGCCCGGCCGCGACCACCCGCGGCTTCGGGACGGCGGAATTCCGCGAGATCGGCAACATGATCGTGGAAGTTCTGGACGGGCTTGCGGCCCAGCCGGACGACAACGCCGCAATCGAGCAGGCGGTCCGCAAGCGGGTGCGTTCGCTGTGCGAGCGCTTCCCGATCTATCCCGGCCTTTGACGGGAGAGCAGAAACGAGGGGGGCGAGGGTCAGGCCATGCGGTGTCCGTTTTGCGGTCACGATGACACGCAAGTAAAAGATTCGCGCCCTACGGAGGACAATTCGGCCATCCGGCGCCGGCGCTACTGTCCCGACTGTGGCGCCCGGTTCACGACCTTCGAGCGGATCCAGCTCCGGGAACTCACCATCGTCAAGGCGAACGGCAAGCGCGAGCCGTTCGACCGGGACAAGCTTGCCCGATCGCTCGAGATCAGCCTTCGCAAGCGCGAGGTCGATCCCGAACGGGTGGAGCGCATGATCAATTCCATGGTCAGGCAGCTGGAAAGCTCCGGGGAGAGCGAGATCCCCTCGAAGGTGGTCGGCGAAATGGCGATGAAGGCGCTGGAGTCCCTGGATAAGGTCGCCTATGTCCGCTACGCCTCCGTTTACAAGGACTTCCGGGAGCCGAAGGACTTCAATGAGTTCGTGGGC
>JAJUFW010000147.1 GCA_029263555.1 Alphaproteobacteria bacterium | reverse complement strand
TTCGTCTGCTATGGCGAGTTCGAGGCGACGGGCAGGATCGGCGACGAGCCGGCCTCGAAATACACTCGCGCCAAGGTGTTCCAGGGAGGGAAGAAGACCCCGCTGGCCATCCGCTTCTCGACCGTGATCGGCGGTCGGGATTCCTCCGAGGTCGCCCGCGACCCGCGCGGCTTCGCGGTCAAATTCTATACCGAGGACGGCAACTGGGATCTTGTCGGCAACAATCTCGCGATCTTCTTCATCCGCGACGCGATCAAGTTCCCGGATGTCATCCACGCCCTGAAGCCGGATCCGATCACCTTCCGTCAGGAGCCGAACCGGATCTTCGACTTCATGAGCCAGACGCCGGAATCCATGCACATGCTGACGCATCTGTTCAGCCCGCGCGGGATCCCGGCAAGCTACCGGCATATGGAGGGCTTCGGCGTCAACACCTACAAGATGGTGAATGCGCAGGGCGACACGATCCTGGTGAAGTACCATTGGCACCCGCGCTGCGGCATCGCCAGCCTGACCGCGGAAGAGGCGGCCAAGGTGCAGGCCCAGGACCTGGGTTCCGCGTCGAAGGACCTCTACGAGGCGATCGAACGCGGTGACTATCCCCAATGGGATCTCTACGTCCAGATCATGGAGGATCACGAGCATCCGGAGCTGGACTGGGACCCGTTGGACGACACCAAGATATGGCCCGAGAAGGACTTCCCGCTGCGCCATGCCGGCGTCATGACGCTGAACCGGAACGTCGAGGACTTCTTCAACGAAAACGAGCAGATCGCCATGGGCACGGGCGTGCTGGTGGACGGGCTCGATTTCTCGGACGACAAGATGCTGGTCGGGCGCACCTTCTCCTATTCGGACACGCAGCGGTACCGGGTCGGCACCAACTACCTGCAGCTTCCGGTGAACCAGCCCAAGAGCGCGAAGGTGTCGACCAATCTTTCAGGCGGCGAGATGTCCTACTACCGGGACGTCTCACCCGACCAGAACCCGCATGTGAATTACGAACCGTCAATACACAACGGCCTGCGCGAGGCGGATCGGGACATGCCCAACCACCAGCCGGAGATCCGCGGCCGGCTGACCCGTTGCGTCATCGAGCGCCGGAACGACTACGTCCAGGCCCGCGGGCGCTACTGCACGATGATGGATTGGGAACGGGACGACCTGGTCCACAATATGGGCACGCTCCTCGCCCAGTGCGAGCGCGACGTTCAGGAGCGGATGCTCTGGCATTTTCTGCTGATCCACGACGATTACGGCAATCGGGTCGGCCAGATGTTGGGAATGACCGCCGACGACGTCCGGCATCTCGAACCGTTGCCGAAGCAGGTGCTGACCGAGGAGGATCAGCGGCGGCTTCGGAACCTGGGCAGCAACGGCGACCGGATCGACCCGTCGGTCTGGGGCCAGTGGACCAGCTCGGTCAAGAACTACAAGGCGAGCGCCGAGGAGGTCCTGGGCGGCATGAAGAACGGCATCCCGCGGGGCCGGGAGCAGGCGGCCGAATAGCCGTCGCCGGACCGGCGGTCGTCAAGGCGTCGGGCGGCATCCTTAGCGGGTGCCGCCCTTCGATTCGGGGGTGTACGGGCGTCTGGGACGTCCCGGATGGCTTACGCCCGGCCGGGCTTCCGCCGACCTGTCATCTACCTTCTCCCCCTGGCGGGGCTTCGGAAAGCGGTGCCGAAAGCTGGGACCGTTCGAACAGCACGACCACGACCAGGGCGATCGCAAGCGGAATCAGAAGGTAGAACAGGCGGAACACGATCAGCGCGGCCAGCACCTCGGCCGTCTGGCTGTCCGGCATCGCCGTCAGGAAGACGAATTCCAGCACCCCCAGCCCGCCCGGGGCGTGGGAGATGAGGGCGACCGAAAAGGACGCAAGAAAGATCCCGAGAACGATGATGAAGCCGGGATTGCTGTGGGCCGGCAGGGCGAAAAAGATGATGGCGGCGGCGCCCAGGATCTCCAGCGGTGCCGCGATCAGTTGCCGAAGCACGACCTTCAGCCGCGGATAATAGATCCGGAATCCGGCGACGGTCAGCGGTCTCAGCTGCAGCCAGGATCCGGCCACATAGAGGGCGACGAGGGCCAGCATGACCGCCCCGGCCACGATCGACACCCAGGGGGGGATGTCGAAGAACCGCTGCGGCAACTCGGGATGGACCAGAAGGACGAAGCCGCCCAGCATGATCGATCCCAGCGCGAAAGTCAGGCTGCACAAGGCGACCAGGATGCCGATCTCCGCCGCGGCCAGCCCCTGGGTGCTGTAGGCCCGGTAGCGCACCACCGCGCCCGACAGGACCGATGCCCCGATATTGTGGGACAGGGCATAGGTGGTGAAGGAACAGAGCGCGATGAACGGCCAGGAGATCCGGCGGCCGAGATGCAGGAGCGCGATCCGGTCGTACCAGGCAAGGGCGCCGTAGGCCGCAAGCGTGGCGCCGACGGCCAATGCCCAGCGATGGGCCGGAATGGCGTACAGGCTATCCCCGATTTCCTCGAACGAAATGCCCCGGATTTCGCGATAGAGCAGGAACGCCGAAAAAACGACAGCTGCGAGACCAATGACGGGCCAGATATAGCTGCGGACACTCTTCATGGCGATACAGGGTGGCGCTCCTCGCTAGGCATGGCTCTCGTAGATATCAGCTAATTGCGGGCGGGGACGAAATTTTTCGGGCCGAGCGCAGGATCGCGCCCGTCGTCCGGGCTCGCCTCCCTCGGGTTCAATCCGGCCTTGAGCCGGAGGAAACGCACGAAAGCCCGTTGCCGGTCGCGATTCCTTTCCGGCGCGGGGCGCGGCGGCGCATAGGGACTGGACGGAATGCCTTTGCCGGGCCGTCCCGCGGGACGGCCAGTCAGGCCGCCCGTACCGCGGTGGCCTGCGCCTCCAGATGCACGATCAGCGAATCGGGCAGGCTGAGCTTGCGGCCTAGCTCCTCCAGATAGGTTCTTTCCTTCGGGTCGTCCGGGTCGATCGCCAAGCGCGACGCCAGCCAGATTTCGGTCGCCTGTTCCTGGCTGCGGGCGAGCGCCGCGATTTCGTCGACGTCGAGCGGCTTCGCAAGCTCGTCCATGACCAGGGCCTTCTCCTCCCGGTCCAGCTCGAGCTGTCCGATCCTCTCGAAGAGCTTGCGCTGTTCGTCCGCATCGATATGTCCATCGGCCTTGGCCGCGGCGATCATGGCCTGGACAATGGCGATCCGTGCGTCCGCCCCGGTCGCCGAGATCTCGCTTTCCAGATCGAACCCGCTGTCGGCAGGCGGGGTCGGCAGCTCCTGGTCGGGCGAGGTCCGCGCCGGAGAGGGGGCACGCTTCTCGGTCCACTCCTGCCACGCCTTGTAGGCGAGGCCGCCGAGGACCGCCGCGCCCCCGTACCCCAGAACGGAGGCTCCGATCCTGCGGCCCTTTTTCGAGCCCAAGAGCAGGCCGATGAGGCCGGCCCCCGCTCCAGCGGCGGCGAGGCCCCCCGGCAATCCCGAAGGGGCCGAAATAGATTGGCTTCCGGCCCGCGATCCGTCGGCCGCGCCAAGAAAGTCGTCCAGCAGCTTCTTCGGGTCGATCACGTCCGGTCCCTCCGTCGGCTCTGCCCTGTAACCTGTAACAGGTTACGTGGGCCGTCCAGGATGGGCCGTCCAGGGGGCGGGGCAAGGAACCGGATCGACGGAACCCGATGGAAGGAATGCCGTCCGTCCGGACTACTGGCCGGGCGGGTCGTTCGTGTCTTCTTCCGCGCCCCGGATCAATGAGGCGCAGGCGCTGTCTTCGCCCGGGCCCGGTTCGACGAAGGCGAGGACGCCGGCAAGCGGCGTCAGCAGCACGCCGAGCGCGACCGCGGCGCCTGCCCTGATACCTGCCGACTCCGCATCGATCCCGACCGAGACATCCCTGAAGGTCCCGGTCACCATGACCGGCGTGCGGGCGCTGAACAGGCTCGGGTCCTTTGGCTGCGCCTCCAGGTCCACGGCCAGTTCCTCGTCGCCGAGATTGATGACCGCTTCGCCGATGATGTTGGTGTCGGTCGTGTCCAGGACGATGGTCCGACTCCGCATCACCCCGTCGGCGACCTCGAAATCGAGGACCGCGCATCGGATCGGCACCTGCTGGTCGTCGCCGAGGGCGAAGCCCAGGGCTTCCGCGACATCGAGCCCGGCCAGCTCCATGACCAGATTGCTGAAGCTTCCGCTGTTCATCATGAGCGCGAAATCGCCATCCGCTGTCGCCAGCGCATCGGCGATCGAATTGCCCCAGGTGCGCAGCTGGGTGCGGCCGAAAATCTCGCCGCTGCCCCCGGCGCCTTCCACGACTTCCTCCAGACGGAAGCCGCTGAGATGGACGTCCATGTCGGAGACGACCGTATCGGTGCGTGCGTCCAGCTGGATCGTCGCGGAAACGCGGCCGCCCGCAACCCCGATCTGCAGCGGGTCGAGCCGTAGCACGCCGTCCTCGAGCATCACGCCCAGCCGCACGCCCTCGAGAGGCACATTCGGGGCCAGGACGTCTTCGCCCGTGAAGGTGACCCGGGCGTCGACCGAGCGGACTTTTTCGAAATCGATCGGCGCGTTGGGCAGGAGCTTGTCTCTCCGGGCAAAGATCTCGGCCCGACGCTGCTGTTCTTCGGATGCGGTCTCGCCCTCGCCCGTACCGGTCGGGGCGCCGACGATGCCGCCCAAATCGTCGAAGTCCAGCCGCTGCGATCGGAGGTCGCCGGTAATCGTGAGGCGTTCTCCGCCGGCGTCGAAGTCAAGAGTGCCGGCAAGATCGGAATCGCCGACCGTGCCGTCGAAATTCTCGAATCGCCAGATCTCGCCGTCGCGCGTCAGCCGGCCGCGGATGTCGTAGGGCGGGGTTTCCGGTGCCGGCACGCCGATGATCGGGAACAGATCGCCGACATTGGCGCCTTGGACATGCAGGACGAGATCCATGCCGCGGAACCGGACCGGTTCCAGAAGGGTGCCCTCCAGGCTGGCTTTCGTGTCCCCGACCGCGATCGTGCCCTTGAGCGGGTAGGGGCGGTGCGGATCGCGAAGATCGACCAGCGGCCCGGAGTCGATGTCGACGGACAGGGGCTCGCCTCCGACCGTTCCTGTCCCCGATAGATTGACCTGCTCGCTGCCCTCGCCGGCCGTGCCGACGACCGTCGAGATCCGGGACCTGACGTCGATCTCCCGGCCAGGATCCCGATATACGATCTCTCCCTCCCTGATGGCCAGGCGCTCGACGATCGGCACCTCGGTGCGGTCGTCCGGGCTTGCGGCTTCCGCCACCCCGGCGGGTTCGAACGCCCAGTTGCCGTCGCCCCGGTCGTTCCGCTCCAGGATCAGCCTCGGCCGGTCCAGCTCCACCTCAGGCAGCACGATCCGGCCGCGGAGCAGCTCCAGGATCTCGATCCGGACGGAGAGCCGCCGGATCTCGACCATGTAGGGGTCGGACGACCAGTCGGCATTCTCGAGCGTCACCCCTTCCAGGGTTACGCGCGGGTGCCAGCCCCAGTCGACGGAAATGTCCCCTGCGATCGCAAGCTCGCGCCCCGTCGCTTCGCTGGCGCGGGTGGTGATGATCCCCTTGAACCGATTCCAGTCTAACAGCGTGACGACAAGGACCAGCGCCGCGGCAAGGAGCACCAGGGCTGTCGCCCCGCTCAGAACGGCTATCCGGGTCCTGCGCGCCATCGTCGCACTTCCGCGTCACGGCTTCCGGCGAATCAAGGGGTCAGAGGCCGTCCGCGTTCCCGTGCATCCCGCCGACCGCGAATACGCGGGGGCTCATGGGGCAGCCGCGGCGGCAACAAAATTCGACCACCTGTTATTGATACGGGAGGATATCGATCAGTTTCGACAAATTTTGTTGCCCGGCGGGGTTCGAGCGGATGGCCCCGTTGCCGGGACACGAAGGACCGCGCCGTTGCCGATGCTCCGATCTTCCAGTTCCATGGCTGTCCTGGCCGCTCCCCTGCTTATGCTTGCCGCGCTGTTGCTGGCGCCCGCGCCGGGGCTGGCACAGGAGGCCGGAACACCCCCCGCCCTTACGGGTGACGCCGTCTCCGCACCGGCTGAGGATCCGGAACTCGATCAGGCCCGGATCGAGGATCTGATCGCCACTCTGGAGGACGAGCAGCGCCGAACCGATCTGATCCAGAATCTCCGGCTGCTGCTCCAGACCGAAGAGGAGGAGGCCGAACCGCCTCACGAAACGGTCATGGAGGCCCTTGGTGCCAGGGTCATGCCTTTCCTTTCGGAGCGGCTGGTCCGGATCGGCGCCCAGGCCGGCATGATCGCGAACGCCTTCAACGACCTGCCCCGGGTCGCAGACTGGTTCCAGAGGCAGGCCAGCGATCCGAACGCCCGGGTGCGATGGCTCAACGTCTTTCTCAACATGGGCCTCGTGCTGGTCCTCGGGATCGTCACGCACCGGCTGATCCGCTTCGCCCTGGCCGGGCCCCGCCGAGCGCTGACGCAGCGTCCTCCTGCCGGCTTCCTTGGGAAACTTCTGGTGCTTGTCGGGGATTTCGTCCTCCGTCTCGTCCCGCTGGCCGGGTTCGCAATCGCGGCCTATGTCGCGCTCGCGTTGACGGATCCGGTACGGCAGGTGCGGCTGGTCACCATCGGCATCGTCGGCGCGGCGATCACGATCGGTGCGATCATGGCCCTGACACGGCTGTTCCTCGCGCCGCAAGCGCCCCAGCATCGCCTGTTCGCGCTCAGCGACGAAACCGCCGCCTATCTCTACAGATGGGTCAGGCGGCTGGTCGTGACCGCGGTCCTGGGTTTCTTCATTGTCGAGGCCGGTCTCACGCTGGGGCTTCCCTACGACGTCCGAGGCTTCCTGATTGACCTCGTCGCCCTGGTCGTCGCCGTGCTGCTGGTCATCCTCGTGCTCCAGAATCGCAGGCGGGTCGCCGAGGTTCTGCGGGGAAGGAGGGAAGGCGGGGGCGTCCTCACCATCGTCCGGCGATCCTTCGCCGAAACATGGTATGTGTTCGCCCTGCTCTACATCGCCGTGTTCTGGGGCGTGTTCCTGCTGGATATCAGCGGCGGCATCGGCTTCATGGTCCGCGCTACGGTGAGCAACAACGTGATCATCCTCGTTTCCCGCCTGCTGATCCGCGGCGAAGAGGCCGCGGTCC
>JAJUFW010000226.1 GCA_029263555.1 Alphaproteobacteria bacterium | reverse complement strand
GTTGAGGCGCCGTTTCCGTTCAGGCCACCTGATAGGTGAGACAGTCCTGACGGGCGGCCGGCGCCGCCGCGCGAGGATAGATCTCCCCTTCGATGAGGCGCCGCATCTCGGCCCGGGCGCGGGAAAGCCGGCTCTTGACCGTGCCCATTGGGCACCCGCAGATTTCCGCGACCTCCTCGTAGCGCATGCCTTCCGCTCCGCAGAGGATCAGGACCTCCCGGTGCTCCTCGCTCAGCTTGTCGAACGCGCGGGCAAAATCCCGGAGCTCCATCCGGCCCATCTGTGTCGGTCGTTCCGCCAGCCCCGGCATATGGTCGGGGAGGCTGGTGAAGACCACCAGATTGGCCCGGCGCATGTTCGAGATGTGCGAGTTCCGGAGAATCGTGAATAGCCAGCCCTTCAGGTTGGTCCCATCCCGGAACTGGTCCTTTGACTTCAGCGCACGCTCGACCGTCTGCTGGACAAGATCGTCCGCCCGGTCGGGATCCCGGGTGATGACCCTAGCGTAGGCCCGCAATTGCGGCAGCAGCTCGACAAGCTGCGTGTGAAATGCGCTATCGGCTCGGGTCGTTTCCTGACCTTCCATGTATGCCTCCCATCACTTCCCCCGCGGCGTGAAACGCCGGGATCCAACGAAGAAACATCAAATTCCGAAAAAGGTTGCGTCCTTATTGTCCGAATTAATAAAATGTTAGGATATCTAGCAAAGAAACTGCAAATTTGGGCGAAAGACCCTTTCGGAAGAGGTACCTCTTCCCCGCCGCTCCTATAAAAAATCAAGTTCTAACAATGTTTTATATAAAGATCCTGAAGTATAGGGTGAGCGAAACGGGGTGTCCTGAACAGGGCTGATTCGATGACCCGCGTCCGCCGGGGATCGCGGGCGGCGTTGGTGGACTTGATGTCCAAGGCGCACGTTCGAAGGCATGGAGCTAAGGACCGGGCGTAAGGTCCTGAGTTGAAATTGAGATTCCAGATCTCCATGTCCACGAGTGCCGAGCTTTCGGCCGAACGGCCGGAAGGGAACTCTCCTTCCGGAGCCACGTTCTTCCACGAGGCACAAGAAGGCACGGATCATGCCACCGCTATATCCCGCCAATGACAATCAGTCGCGCTCGGTAACCGGAAGCCCCTACCTGAATCATGAGCCAAGGGAGATCTGGCAGGCCTGCCACGATGTCCTGGCGGAGCGCGGGATCTGGAAATCCCCCTGCGAAACTTGCACGTTGTTCAGCATCTGCCGACCCCCGACCGATCTCGTCGGAATCCCGGCCGCACAGTAGCCGCGCCGCGCCGATTGAATTCCGTCCCCGGATTTTTCGAAAGTGAGCCGCGCCCCCGTCCCCGGGCGGCAGCTTCCGCCCGGCGGGCACGGCGACCGGGGGTGGTCGGGATTTCGCAAATCTGGCCGCGCGAAGGGCGTCCGGCGTATGATCGGCCGCCCGAAGAAGCGTGTGGGCGGATGAGAAGCGACGAATGCCTGAACCTTTGAACCACAGACTGTCCGTTGCGCCGATGATGGACTGGACGGATCGGCACGACCGGTTCTTCCTTCGTCTGCTGTCCAAGCGCGCGGTGCTCTATACGGAGATGGTCACGACGGGCGCCGTCCTTCACGGCGACCGGGAGCGGCTGCTCCGGTTTCACCCGAGTGAGCATCCGGTCGCTCTGCAACTTGGCGGTAGCGAGCCCGAGACCATGGCGCGCTCGGCCGGGATCGGGGAAGCCGCGGGCTATGACGAAATCAACATCAATGTTGGCTGCCCCAGCGACCGGGTTCAAGCCGGGCGGTTCGGTGCCTGCCTGATGGCCGAGCCCGAGACCGTGGCCGCCTGCGTTCGTGCGATGCGTCGGGCCACCTCGCTCCCGGTCACGGTCAAGTCGCGCATCGGCATCGACCACCAGGAGGACTACGCCGACCTCGTCCGCTTCATCGAAACGGTGGCGGATGCGGGATGCACCAGCTTCACCGTTCATGCCCGGAAGGCCTGGCTGAACGGCCTGAGCCCGAAAGAGAATCGCGAGATCCCGCCCCTCCGCTACGAGCTCGTCTATCGGCTGAAGCAGGATTTTCCGGAGCTGGAGATCGTCATCAACGGCGGCATCAGGAGCCTGGACGAGGCGGAGGCGCACCTCGCCCATGTCGACGGGGTGATGATCGGGCGGGAGGCATACCAGAACCCTTACATCCTGGCAGAGGCGGACCGGCGGCTGTTCGATCCCGGCGCGCCCGTTCCGGGACGGTTCGAAGTCGTGGAGCAACTGCTTCCCTATGTGGAGGCGGAGCTTGCCGAGGGGACTCCGCTCGCTGCCATTACGCGCCACATCCTCGGCCTGTTCCAGGGCATGCCCGGGGCCCGTGCCTGGCGGCGTTACATAGCCCAGAATGCCCATAAGCCCGGTGCCGATTCCCGCGTGTTGTCGGAAGCGGCCGAACTGGTCGCAGAGGCGATCGCCCGCGCCGAGGCGCGCGACGCGGCCTGACGGCGGCGCGCCGCTCAAGTCGTGCGGGACGGCGCCGGCGGGGTAAGGAGTTCCGCGCTCTCCGCTTCCCCGTTGCCGCCATTCTGACGCATGCCGAGGGCGTCCATCGCCGCCTGGATCTCGGGCAGGGCAGCCTCGGTCGCGCGGATTCCGAGATCGATCATCTCGGCCGCCCGATCGAACTCCATGATCCCGATATGACCCAGCTTCGGCGCGATGTGGACGTCGGGCGGATCGCCGGCAAGCCGCGAACGGGTGATCCGGTCGAGCACGATGTTGAGCGACGACGTCATGACGCCGAACATGCTGGGAGTCGCCGGCTGGCGCCGAAAGAGCCTCTTGACGAGGCCGGTTACGCCGGCGGGCTGGGTTTTCTCGATCGCCTCGAGAATATCGAAGCTGGCCTGGAAGTCGCCTCCCGACGCCCGTGCCTTGCCGATGAGATCCGCATTCAGGTTGACGGCGATCACGAGCGTGGCGCCCTGCGCGACGCAGAGCGAGACGGGGACGGGATTGACCAGGGCTCCGTCGACGAGCCAGCGGTTGCGGATCAGGACCGGCGGAAAGATGCCGGGGAGGGAGAAGGAAGCCCGGATCGCCTCCACGAGCGGCCCCTCATGAAGCCAGACCTCATGGCCGGTCGTGAGGTCCGTGGCGACCGTGGCGAAGCGGCGGGGCAGATTTTCGATCGCGACCGGTCCCAGATGGCCCTCCAGTTCGCGAATCAGTCTTTCGCCGCCGATGAGGCTCGGCATCCGGACGTGGAAGTCCAGATAGCTCATGATCTTCAGCCGGGTCAGGGACCGGGCCCAGGCCTCAAGCTCGTCCAGCTTGCCCGCGAGGAAACAGCCGCCGACGACCGCCCCGATCGATGTGCCGCAGATGATGTCCGCCTCGATGTCGGCGGCCTGCAAGGCGCGCAGGACTCCGATATGGGCCCAGCCTCGCGCGACGCCGCCCCCGAGGGCAAGTCCGATCTTCGGTCGATCCATTCGTTCCCTCGCAAACCAGGATCGGCGGCGGCATTCCGCGGCACCTAGACGGATCGCGCAAGAGCCGGATAGGCAAGGCCCAGCGTCAGTCCGCGCATTGCCGTGAGCCCCGTGAAGGCCAGCCAAAGTCCGTGATTGCCCAAAAGGGGGACGAGCACCCAGCATAAACCAAGATAGACGAGAAAACTGACGACCATTGCATTACGCATGGTCGAACCGCGGGTCGCGCCGATGAAGATGCCGTCGCATTGGAAGGCCCAGATGCCGAACAGGGGCTGGACGATCATCCACGGAAGATGGGCTTTCGCCTCGGCGCGGACCGGCTCGATCGACGTCAGCAGGTCTACGAGCAGATGACCGCCGGCCAGATACGCTAGGCTGAAGGAGACGGCCGCGATGGCCGCCCAGACCGTCGACGTGCGGACCGACGCCCGGAACGCGGCATTGTCGCGCGCGCCGACCTCGCGGGCGACCAGCACCTCGGCCGCGTTGGCGAACCCGTCGAGGGAATAGGCCATCAGCGTGTAGAGATTCATCAGGACGGCGTTTGCCGCCAGCGTCACGTCCCCCAGCGCGGCGCCCTGCGCGGTGAACAGGCCGAATCCCGCCATCAGGCAGAGCGTCCGCACAAGAATGTCGAAATTGATTCTGATCAACCTGCCGAGGGCAGGGAAATCGCCGAGCCGTTCGGGAAGGATTCCCTGCGGCAGCTCCGGGACGATCCTTACGAGCATCGTTACCCCGACGACTAGGGCCGAATACTCGGCAAGCGCCGAAGCGATCGCCACGCCGGCCACGCCCCAGCCCAGAACCGGCACCAGGATCAGGTCCAGCACGATGTTGAAGCCGTTCAGGACCAGTTGGAGGCAAAGGGCCAGCCCGGCGCGCCTCAGGCCGAGAAGACAGCCCAGCACGACATAGTTGGCAAGCGTGGCGGGCGCGCTCCATATCCGCCAGCCGAAATAGGTCGCGGCACCTTCAGCGACGTCCGGCCCGGACTGGACGATCGAGAACGCGAGCCACCCGACCGGCTGTTGCAGCAGGACGAGCAGCAGCCCGATTGCTGCCGCAAGGGCGAGCGCGCGCGCCAGGATGGCGGCGATTTCGTCTCGCCCGTCCGCGCCCGCTGCCTGGGCAACCAGCGCGGTCGTGCTCATCCGCAGGAATCCGAAGGTCCAGAACAGGAACGAGAAGATCAGCGCGCCGACGGCGACCGCGCCGAGATGATGAGCTTCGTCCAGGTGCCCGATGACGGCCGTGTCGACGAGGCCGAGCAGCGGCGTCGAAACGTTCGAAATCATGATCGGTCCGGCGAGCCGCCATACGCGGCGATGCCATTCGCCGGGACCGAGGAGGGAGGCGAGGGATATCAAGGGAAGGATCGCTGCCGGCCCGAGGAACGGCCCCGGCATCCGCTGCCCGGGCCGTTCCGAGGCGAGCCTTGTTATTGCATTACGATCCGGCCTTCCACCTTGGGCGCGACCGTGCCGTGGCGCTCGATATATTCGATGACCTGGGACGACATGAAGTTCGCCGCCGCCGGGTCGATAAGGTTCGGCGATCCGACCAGGGCAGAATAGCCGTCGCCGCCTTCCGCCATGTAGTCGTTGGTGGCGAGCGTATAGGTCTTCCCGTCGTCGAGCGGCACGCCGCCGACCAGGATCTCCTTCACCCGGTTCATCGGCGGTTGCGAGAGATCGACGGTCACCGTCATGCCGGACACGTGCGGAAACCGGCCGGCATTCTCTTCCGCCTGGCTGAAGCCGATCTCCAGAGCTTCGCGGATCTGCCGCCCGGTGACCTCAAGCTTCACGGTCTTGTTGCCGAAGGGCAGCTCCGACTGGATGTCGCGACGGGTCAGGACGGTGCCGGGCGCATATTCGCGGTCCGCACGGATGCCACCGCCATTGGTGATCGCGATATCGGCACCGACGGCTTCGCGGATCGCATCGGCGATCAGGTTGCCGATTGCGGCTTCGCCGCCGCGGACGGTCGCGCGGCGGCTGTCCAGCGCCGTCTCGGTC
>JAJUFW010000395.1 GCA_029263555.1 Alphaproteobacteria bacterium | reverse complement strand
CACCTGCTCGGCCGTGTGCAGCGGGCGCACGAGCGGCCGCGAACAGCCCGCGAAGACCTTCATGTCGGCCCGGCCGGCCAGCTCGCAGATCTTGCGTGCATTCTTTTCCGTGAGCGGCAGCGGCACATTGCCTGCCACGGCCGTGATCCCGAGCACGTCGAGTTCCGGCGACGCCAGGGCCAAAAGGATCGCGATCGCGTCGTCCTGACCGGGATCCGTGTCGATGATGATGGGGCGGGCCAAGGCTTCCTCCCGAATTCCTACCTCCGCTCTCGCTAGCACCCGCAGCGACTGCGATCAAGCGGCGCCTCGCAGGGCTTAGTGAGAAAAAGTGATGGGCAACTTCCTTGCGGAAAGGATCGGTAGCGCGCGATTTTAATACTAAATCCCCTGCGTATAAGAAACCACTCGTCGATTTTCTTATGACACCGGCAATACAGATTGACCGTCATCTGAATTAGCGGGAGCATCTCACGGAAACATCAAATCCATCTTGCCTCTTTACTGCTGAAGCGCAACAAGAGAGGGCGTGCCGATGTTTGTTTTCGACAGCGAGGATTTCGACGGTCACGAGCAGGTCGTCTTCGCTTCGGATCCCGATACGGGCCTGAAGGCCATTATCGCGATCCACGACACCAGCAACGGACCGGCGCTCGGGGGCTGCCGCATGTGGAACTACGCCACTGAGAGCGAGGCGCTTCGCGACGTCCTGCGCTTGTCGCGCGGCATGACCTACAAGGCCGCCATCTCGCGGCTGCCGCTCGGCGGCGGCAAGTCGGTGATCATCGGGGACGCCCGCAGCCAGAAGACACCCGAACTGATGCGGGCAATGGGCCGCGCGGTCGAGCGCCTCAGAGGGCGCTACATCGTCGCCGAGGATGTCGGCACCTCGGTCGAGGACATGGCGGCGATCTGCACCGAGACGGCCCATGTCGTCGGCCGTCCTGCCGACCGGGGCGGCAGCGGCGACCCCTCCCCCTTCACCGCCTATGGCTGCCTCGTGGGCATCAGGGCGGCGCTCGACCACCTCGGCCGCGCCGACGGGCTGCGGGGAGCCCGGGTCGCCATCCAGGGGCTGGGGCATGTCGGCTGGCATCTGGCGGGGCTCCTGGCCGAGGCGGGAGCCCGGCTGATCGTGAGCGACATACGCCCGGAGATCGTGGAGCGCGCCGTCCGGACCTTCGGCGCCGAGGCGATTGCCGTAGACGAAATCCATACGGCGGATGTCGACGTCTTCGCCCCCTGTGCGCTGGGCGCCGTCATCAACGACCGCACGATCCCGGCCCTGAAGGCCCGCATCGTTGCCGGCTCGGCCAACAACCAGCTGGCCGAAGGACGGCACGGTGCCGTGCTGCGGCAGCGCGGCGTCCTCTACGCACCCGATTACGTCGTCAATGCCGGCGGGCTGATGAATGTCGCGGCCGAACTCGGCACCTACGATGCAACTGCCGTCAGGCGCCGGATCGAAGGGATCTACGATACGTTGATGGATATCTTCGCCAGGGCGGATCGCCAGGGCATCCCGACGAATGCCGCCGCCGACCGGATCGCGGAGGAACGCTTCCGTCGCCACCGCCGTGCCGGGAAGATCATGGCAGCCTGATCGCTGCCGCGCCTCACTCCGCCGCCATCAGCGGTACTTCGGCCTCCGCCTCGGCGGCGCAGGCGCAGTGTTGGCGCACCATGTTGCGGACGTAAGGTACGCATTTCCCGCACTGGGGCCGGCAGCCGAAGCTGGCATAGACCTTGGCCGTTGAACCTGCCGCCTCGCCCAGCATCGAGCGGATCTGCTTATCGGTCAGGGCATTGCAGATGCAGATGTACATGGAACGACCAGCGAGGCGGGAACCAAGGTTGCCGGGACGGTATTGATAATGAGAATGATTGTCAATCTCGCGCTCTGAAACCGATCCCCAGGCTTCCTGATCCGATCCAACGGCGGGAACAATATTTTCTCAATGCGTTAATGGTTATTGCTTCGCCAATTCGATATCTTCCGCATTATTTCACAATGGCGAGTGCCTGCCGCCGGCACTCCAAGAAAAGGCCCAACGGGAGGGAACATGAAGATGCGGCTTTTCGGCGCACTGCTTCCGGCAGCTTCCGCACTGGCCTTGGCGTCCCCTGTCCTTGCCCAGGGGGTCTCGATCGCGATCTCCTGCGGCGCGGTCGGGGCCGAACTGCAGTTCTGCAGCGAGGGTGCCGAGGCCTGGGCGCGAGAGACCGGAAACACCGTCGAGATCGTGTCCACCCCGAACTCGTCGACCGAAAGGCTGGCGCTCTACCAGCAGAATCTGGGCGCAGGCGTCGGCAACATCGATGTCCTGCAGGTCGACGTGGTCTGGCCCGGACTACTGGGAGACCATCTCGTCGACCTCAAGGAATATTTCGACGAACAGGCGACGGCCGGGCATTTCCAGCAGCTGATCGCCAACAATACCGTCGACGGGCGGCTGGTGGCGATGCCGTGGTTCATCGATGCCGGGCTGCTCTATTACCGCGCCGACCTCCTGCAGAAATACGGGCTGGAGCCGCCCCTGACCTGGGCGGACATGGTCGAGGCCGCCCGCACTATCCAGGAGGGCGAACGCGCCGAGGGCAACGACCGGTTCTGGGGCTATGTCTGGCAGGGCCGCGCCTATGAGGGACTGACCTGCAACGCCCTGGAATGGATCAGCAGCTTCAACGGCGGCACCATCGTCGGCGAGGACGGCAAGATCACGATCAACAATCCGCGTGCGATCGAGGCCGTCGACCTTGCCGCGTCCTGGGTCGGCGACATCTCGCCGGACGGCGTCCTGAACTATGACGAAGAGGCGGCGCGCGGCGTTTTCCAATCGGGCAATGCCGCGTTCATGCGCAACTGGCCCTACGCCTGGGCGTTGTCCAACTCTCCGGATAGCCCCGTCAACGGCAAGGTCGGCGTTCTGTCGCTGCCGAAAGGAGGCGAGGACGGCAAGTCCACGGGCGTGCTGGGCGGCTGGCAGCTCGCCGTCTCGAAATATTCCGACAATGTGGAGGTCGCGGTCGACCTGGTCCGCTACCTGACCGGCTTCGCGGAGCAGAAGCGGCGGGCGATCGAAGGCTCCTTCAACCCGACGCTCTCAGCGCTCTACGACGACCCGGAGATTCTCGCCGCCAATCCGTTCATGGGCGAGCTGAAGGAGACCTTCGTCAACGCGATCGCCCGCCCCTCCGGCGTCACCGGCGGAAAATACAACGAGGCGTCCTCCGCCTTCTGGAATGCCGTCCACGCCACCCTGTCGGGCAACGGCGACGCGGCCAGCAACCTCGCCGCGCTCGAGCGCGACCTGATTCGCCTGAGCCGCGGAGGCCGCTGGTAGCCGGGCCGGGCGCGGGCCGGCCGGGCCGGATCCGGAAGCGGAGACGAAGCGATGGGCATATCGAGCGCTACCCTGTCGCGCACCTCGCGGCGTCGCGTCCGGTCGGCCTGGATGTTTCTTGCCACCATGATCGTGGTCCTGACGCTGGTCGCGGGATGGCCGCTCCTGCGTACCGTCTATCTCAGCCTCACCAACGCATCCCTGACCGCGACCGCCGACACCCGGTTCATCGGCTTCGACAACTATATCCACTACGGCCCGGCGCTCAGCGACTGGGACGAGGAGCTGAACGGCTAT
>JAJUFW010000551.1 GCA_029263555.1 Alphaproteobacteria bacterium | reverse complement strand
GGGCGACGACTATGCCATGATGCGCGAGGTGCTGACGCGGCGCTTCTCGCGCGCCCTCAAGGAGGATGCGGACCGCAGCCGCGGGTCCTGGCCGGACCTGATCCTGATCGACGGCGGCCAGGGCCAGTTGAACGTCGCCTGCGAAGTCATGGCCGATCTCGGCGTCGCCAATGTCGCCGTCGTGTCGATCGCGAAGGGCCCGGACCGCAATGCCGGGCGGGAGCGGTTCTTCATGCCCGACCGGCCGCCCTTCAGCCTCGAACCGCGCGACCCGGTCCTCTACTTCCTTCAGCGTCTGCGCGACGAGGCCCATCGCTTCGCGATCGGCACCCACCGGGCGCGCCGTACGAAGGGCATCGCCCGGTCACCCATCGACGACATCCCGGGGATCGGTCCCCGACGCAAGAGGGCGCTGCTGCTGCATTTCGGCTCCGGCCGGGCGGTGGCCCGTGCCGGACTCGCCGACCTGGAAGCGGTCGAAGGCATCAGCCGAACCGTCGCAAAAAAGATTTATGATCATTTCCACTCCGGCCGCTAGACTACGCAGGTCGCCTGCGCAAACGGCCGGCCCCTCGTCACCGACGGGGGGAGCGGCCGAAGAGGTTCGATCGTCGTAAATGCTGTACAGCCTGCCCAACGTCCTCACCATCTCCCGGATTCTGAGCATTCCGGTTCTGGTCGCCCTGTTCTTCGTCGAGACGTGGTGGGCGCCCTGGGTGGCTTGCGTGATCTTCGCAGCCGCGAGCCTGACCGATTATTTCGACGGCTACTTCGCACGCCGCATGGCGATCGTCTCCACGCTGGGCCGGCTGCTCGACCCGATCGCGGACAAGATGCTGGTCGCCGCGACTCTTTTCCTGCTGATCGGATTCGAGCGCATCTCCGGCATTTCGTTCCTTCCGGCGCTGGTCATCCTGCTGCGCGAGATCCTGATTTCGGGCTTGCGCGAGTTCCTGGCGGGGATGGAGGCGAAGGGGCTGCCGGTGTCGCAGCTCTCTAAGTGGAAGACGGGTGTCCAGATGACCTCGCTCGGCATCCTGATCGTGGCCACGTCCGGCCCGGAGGAGTTGGCGCTGACCTATATCGGGGAACTCGGGCTCTGGGTCGCAGCCGTGCTCACCGTCATCACCGGGTGGAGCTATGTTCGCGAAGGACTGCGGCAGGCGATGGCAGGCAAGCCGCCCGAGCGCCGGCCGATCCCGGCCAAGCGCGGCACCACGGCCAGAACCTACGGTTGAGAGTTCGCGCCGCCCAAGGCCGGTCCTGTCGGACGCGGCCGCATCTCCCGTTCCGATATCCGACCGTCCGATGTGAAGTACCTGAAGCGCCAGTATTTCCGACGTTTTCTCCGGCCGATCAACAAGCTGAGGCTCGGCTCCGAGGATGTCGGGCGGACCGCCTTCGTCGGCCTGTTCTGGGGCCTGACGGCCAGTGTCGGATTCCAGCTGGCCGGCGTCGGCTTGTGCTGGCTCGTCATGCGATGGCTGCACAAGCCGTTCAACCTGCCTATTGCGTTCCTGTTGACCGGGGTCACCAATGTCGTGACCATTCCGCCCATCTATACGCTCTACTACGTCGTCGGCTGCGCCGCCCTGCCGTCGTGCGAACCGGGGCTGGGAAGCGTTGAGGGAATTCTCTCCCGCCTGACCGAGGAAGGGGTCTGGAATGTTCTGGCCGAAAGCTGGCGCTTTCTGGCGATCGCCTATCTGGGCGGATTGCCCTTCGCCGTCGCAGGCTCGATTGCCGGTCTCTATTTCGGTCGCTGGATCGGGCGCGCGCTGGAAGCCCGCCGACTCAGGCGTCGCGCCGGACGCAGCCGGACGCTGCCCGGAACGGCCGTCGCGCGGCACTGAGCCGGCCGGCGGCGGCGGAAGGACCATCGCATGAAGCTGTTCGGGCTGGCCGGCTGGAGCGGCAGCGGCAAGACCACCCTGATGGCGCGGCTGATCCCGGAACTGACGGGCCGCGGTTTTTCGGTCTCGACGCTGAAGCACGCCCATCACGCCTTCGACGTGGACCAGCCGGGCAAGGACAGCTACCGGCACCGGGAAGCGGGCGCCCGGGAGGTGCTGGTCTCCTCGGCCAATCGCTGGGTCCTGATGCATGAGCTGCGCGGCGCGCCGGAAGCCTCGATGGAAGAGCTACTGGCCCGACTCTCCCCCGTTGACCTGGTTCTGGTCGAAGGCTTCAAGCGTCACGCCCACCCGAAGCTCGAGGTCTATCGCCCGGCGGTGGGAAAGCCGATGCTGTGCGCCGACGACCCGTTCATCGTCGCTCTCGCGACCGATCGGCCGGGGGACGTGACCGCCCGGGTTCCGGTACTCGACCTGGATGACGTTCCGGCGATCGCCGACGTCATCCTCGCCCATTGCGGGCTCGGCCAGGGAGGGGCCGATGGCGCAGCTTTCGGATGACTGCTTTGCCTATGGCGGCGCGCTGATCCGGGTCGACGACGCGCTTGCCGATCTGCGGTCGCGGCTGGTCCCGATCACCGAGCGGGAGGAGGTGCCGCTTGCCGCCGCGCTCGGCCGGGTCCTGGCAGAGGACGTCGTCGCCGGCCG
>JAJUFW010000583.1 GCA_029263555.1 Alphaproteobacteria bacterium | reverse complement strand
TTCTCCTCAGCGGCGTCAACCTCAGCGGGATCGCCTGGCTCAGAGCTCTCGTCGTCCTCCTCGTCCAGCTCCACGAGCTCGAGGAAGGGATTGTTGAGCAGCTCCTGCTTCAGATGCTGCTGCAGGTCGAGCAGCGGCATGTACAGCAGATCCATCGCCTGATACAGGCGTGGATTGATCTTCAGCTCCTGCCGGAGCGATGTGCTCTGGCTGAGCCCTGCTCTCATTGCGCTTCCTCGGCGGCAAACCGCTCGCGCAACCGCGCGGTCAGGGTCGGGCCGAGGTAGATGCGTGAAACCTCGTCGTCGAAGACGAGCTCCCGCACCGTGCCGGAGACCTTGACCTGTCCGTCGAAGAGGATGTACGCGCGATCCACGATGTCCAGCGTCTCACGAACGTTGTGATCGGTGATGAGCACGCCGATGCCGCGATCCCGGAGATTGCTCACCAGGTCCCGGATGTCGCCGACGGCGATCGGGTCGATGCCCGCCAGCGGTTCGTCCAGCAGCATGAAATGAGGATGGGTAGCGAGCGCCCGGGCGATTTCGACCCGCCGGCGCTCGCCACCCGACAGGGCAAGCGCCGGCGCCCGGCGCAGATGGGTCAGAGAGAATTCGGCCAGGAGATCCTCCAGCGTCGCCTCGCGGACGGCGCGGTCGCTCTCGGTCACCTCCAGGACGGCCCGGATATTCTGTTCGACGGTCAGGCCGCGGAAGATCGAGGCTTCCTGGGGCAGATAGCCGATGCCCAGCCGGGCCCGGCGGTACATGGGCAGGTCGGTCAGGTCCTGGCCGTCCAGCGTGATCGTCCCGTAATCGGGGGCGATCAGGCCGGTGATGATGTAGAAGGACGTCGTCTTGCCGGCACCGTTCGGACCCAGAAGGCCGACCGCCTCGCCCCGCTGCACGCTGATCGAGACATCGCGCAGGACGGGCCGCTTCTTGTACTGCTTGCCCAGGTTCTGAGCCACGAGGCCCTCGTTCCGGGCGACCAGGCGCGGCGTCGAGACGTCGCGTGCGGCGTCGTCCGGGCCGTGCTCCTCGCGAACCGGCGGTGAGTGATTCATGGCTCCGCCCGATTTTCCGTGTTGTCCGGGACCAGAAGCCCGCGGACGCGTTCTCTCTGGGGTCCGGGCTGGGCCAGAAGCCGGCTCACCCCGGTTGCCAGATTGACTTCGGCGTAGTCGCCGTTCAGCTGGTTCTCGCCCCGGGTGATCCGGACCCTGCCCATGATCGTCGCGATCTCGGTCCTCACGTTGTAGACGCCTTCCTGGCCGCGTACCACATCCGTCGGTGTCGTGATCGTAACGCCGCCGAGTGCATTGATCACGTCGATCTCCAGGGCGCCGTCGGGGCCGGGGCGCATTTCGGCGGTGAGCACGTCGGCCTCGATCCGGTTCTCGCCCCCGCCTTCGGCCGGCTGCACCGCGACGGCGTTGCCGCGGGCCACGGCCAGCTGGCGCCCGCGCCAGTATTCCAGGCTGTCCCGGGCGGTGATCACGCCGTCCTGGGTGTCGAGGCGGAGGTCCCGGCCGGTCAGGACGAAGACGTTCTTGTCCAGGTCATAGACGCCCTGGTCCCCCTGGGCCCGTTCCGTCGGCGTCTCGATGACCACGTTCCCGTCCGCGGTGGCGCGCCAGATCTCGGTGCCGCCGTTCGGCAGGTCGCGGTAATAGGCGGTCAGCAGGTCGGACCTCAGCGTCGTGTCGCCCTGCCGCAGCCGGGCGTCGCCGCGCGCCACGTAGAGCTTCTGCTCGCTGTGCCATTCCAGGCTCTCGGCCGCATCCACGTGGATCGGCTGGTCGCCGCTGCCTTCCAGCCCCACGCCCTGGGCAGCGGCCGCCGCCGGCCAGAGCGCCGCGGCGAGGGCAAGGACAAGGACGGGTCTCATTCGCTGCTCTCCGAACCGCCGGCTCCGCGGATCAGGAGACGGGATCTGCCAGTAAAGATGATGGTCGCCCCCTCATCGGCGATGCGGAAGCCTTCGGCTTCGATCTCCCCGGTCGGGCCATGCACCACGATCGGCTGGTCGCCCCAGGCGGTGCGCTGGTTCAGGTCGACATGGGCGAGCGAGGTTTCGGCGGCGAAGCCGTCGTCCCGGAACAGCATGACGTCGCCCGAGAGCCGGATCCGGTTGGTTCGCCGGTCGTAGCGGCCGGTCTCCGCGTTCAGGGCAAGCCAGGTGCCGTCGGTCCGGGTGAGTTCCGCTTCCGGCCGGGCAAGGTCGATCAGGTCCTCGTCGCCGGGGATCTGGTCGGCCGACTGCGCGACGACGCTGAACGGCTGATCGTTGTCGTCCACGCCGAAATAGCGGGGATTGATCATCCGGATGGTGCCGTTCTCGTTCTGGACGATCGCGGTCGACGACACGGGCAGGACCTGGTTCTGCAGCTCGGGCCAGAGCAC
>JAJUFW010000693.1 GCA_029263555.1 Alphaproteobacteria bacterium | reverse complement strand
GCTACGGCCGGATGCTGCGCAGCCCGTTCACGTTCCTGCGCGGCTCGGCAGGGCTCATGGCCTTCGATCTCGCGGGGATCGCCGTTTCCTCGGGCTCCGCCTGCTCCTCCGGCAAGGTCGCGGTCAGCCATGTGCTGACGGCGCTGGGCGCGGGCCGGGAGGCTGCGGGCTCTGCGATCCGCGTCAGTCTCGGCTGGGATGCCGAGGAAGCCGAGATCGAGCGTTTCGTGGAGGTGTGGATCGGATTGCGCGGCAAAGCCGGCCGCCGCCGCGACGTGGCCTGAACGGTCCCGGACGCCTGCCCGCGTGGCACGCAATCCATCAAGTCTACTGGCACCCGCGCCGGTCCTCCGATAGAAGTCGGGCGGCGCTCGCCAGGTCAGTTTTGGGAGTTGGTTGTATCAGATGCCGAAGATCACGTTCATCGATCCGGACGGTACGCGCCACGAGGTGGACGCCCCGGTCGGGCTTTCGCTCCTGGAGGTCGCGCACCAGAACGGCATCGACCTGGAAGGGGCCTGCGAGGGATCGCTGGCGTGCTCCACTTGCCACGTCATCGTCGACCCCGCCTGGTACGACCGGCTGGACGAGATCAAGGAGGACGAGGACGACATGCTGGATCTGGCCTTCGGCCTGACCAAGACGTCGCGGCTGGGCTGCCAGATCATCGTCACGGAGGACCTCGACGGCCTGGTCGTCAGCCTGCCGGCGGGCACCAACAACATGATGTTCGGGTGACGCCCCATCTCCGACTGCGGCAGTCGGAAAAGCGGAGTGTGGTGCAGGAACGGGAGGCCCGCCTCAAATCCCTAGAAGCTGTGGGTTTTTCCGCCTGACGCTTCGTGTTATCGATTGCGTTCGATGCAGGGGTGTCATGCCGCCCGGAACCATGTGCCGGGGTATAATCGACTGGAATAGTCGGATATATCGCCCTATCTATCGAGCATCCGCCGCCTAGCGGGCAAGGGGCGGCGTTCGAGCGCCCGGATCAGGCGGCGAATACCTGAGTGGCGTTGTCAAACTTTCGATGGCGCCGGGCGACGGTCCCGCGGGCCGCGCGACAGTATGGAGTTGGAAGGAGCGGTTGATGGCTGCTGTAAGCGAGACGATCGAACAGGTCGAGTCGGTCACCCGCGAGAAGTACAAGTACGGGTTCGTCACCCCCATCGAGCAGGAGACCGCGCCCAAGGGCCTGAACGAGGACATCATCCGGTTCATCTCCGCCAAGAAGGGCGAACCCGACTGGATGCTCGAATGGCGACTCAAGGCCTATCGGACCTGGCTCGGCATGAAGGAGCCGAATTGGGCGAAGCTGAAGATCGACCCCATCGACTACCAGGATGCCCATTATTATGCGGCGCCGAAGCTGAAGGCCGGGCCCAAGAGCCTGGACGAGGTCGATCCGGAGCTGCTCAGGACCTATGAGAAGCTGGGCATCCCGCTTAGCGAGCAAAAGGTGCTGGCCGGCGTCGTTGCCGTCGATGCCGTGTTCGACAGCGTTTCCGTGGCGACCACCTTCAAGGAGAAGCTGGCCGAAGCCGGCGTCATCTTCTGCTCCATCTCCGAGGCGATCCGCGAGCATCCGGATCTGGTCCGGAAATATCTCGCTTCCGTCGTTCCGGTCGGGGACAACTTCTTCGCGGCGCTCAACTCCGCCGTGTTTACCGACGGTTCGTTCGTCTATGTCCCGCCGGGCGTGCGCTGCCCGATGGAGCTGTCCACCTAT
>JAJUFW010000241.1 GCA_029263555.1 Alphaproteobacteria bacterium | reverse complement strand
GCCCGGCCGCACGATGGCGACCTCGATCACGAGATCGTAGAAGGTCTTGGGCTTGAGGCGGGGCAGCATCGACATCTGCGCCCGGCTTTCGACCTGGAAGACGCCGATGCTGTCGCCGCGGGACAGCATCTCATAGGTGGCCGGGTCGTCCTGGGGGATGGAGAAAAGCGTGTGCCGCTGGCCGTGATGGCGCTCCAGCAGGTCGAAGCCGCGCCTGAGGCAGGACAGCATGCCGAGCGCCAGCACGTCGACCTTGATCATGCGCAGGACATCCAGATCGTCCTTGTCCCACTGGATGACCGTCCGGCCGGCCATGGCGGCGTTCTCGACCGGCACCACCTCGTCCAGCCGCCCGCGGGTGATGACGAAGCCGCCGACATGCTGCGACAGGTGGCGCGGAAAGCCCATGAGCTCCTCAGCCAGGTCGAGGGTCAGCCGGACCGTCCGGTCGGACGGGTCCAGCCCGGCCTCGCGTGCCCGCTCGTCCTCCAAAGGGGCGTGGCCCCAGCCCCAGACGCTGCCGCTGAGCGCGTTGACGGCGTCGGCCGAGAGCCCCAGCGCCTTGCCGACGTCGCGCAGGGCGCCCCGCGCCCTGTAGCGGATCACGGTGGCGGTCAGCCCGGCGCGGTGACGCCCGTACTTCTCATAGATGTACTGCATCACCTCTTCGCGCCGTTCATGCTCGAAATCGACGTCGCTGTCGGGCGGCTCGTGGCGGGCGGCCGAGACGAAGCGTTCGAACAGGAGGTCGAACTTGGCCGGATCGACCGAGGTGATGCCCAGGACGTAGCAGATGGCCGAATTGGCGGCCGAGCCCCGGCCCTGGCACAGGATGCCTTTGGACTGGGCGAAGCGGACGATGTCGTGGACGGTCAGGAAATAGGACGCGTAGCTCAGCTGATCGACCAGCTCCAGCTCCCGGGCGATGGTCTCGGCGACCTTGTCCGGCACGCCGTCCGGATAGCGCCGGGCGGCATGCGCCGCGACCAGTTGCTCGAGCCGCTGCTGGGGCGTTCGGCCGTCCCCGGTCACCTCGTCCGGATATTCGTAGCGGAGTTCGTCGAGCGAGAAGGTGCAGCGCTCGGCGATCTCGACCGTACGCCTCAGTGCGTCCTCGTGGCCGCGCAGGATGCGCGCCATTTCGGTGCCGTACTTCAGATGCCGTTCGGCATGGGCGAACAGCCGGTGGCCCGCTTCCCGGATCGTGCATTTCTCGCGGATGCAGGTGAGGACGTCCTGAAGGCGCTGGCGGGCCGGCACGTGATAGTGGACGTCGTTGGTCGCGACGGTCGGCACGCCCAGGCTGTCCGCGAGATCGGCCAGGCGGTGCAGGCGCCGGCTGTCGTCGCCGCGATAGTGATGGCCGATCGCCAGGTACAGGGCACGGCCGAACTGCCGGCGGTATTCGTCCAGATCCTCCCGAAAGGCGTAGTCGATCCGGTCGGGCGGGACGGCAACCAGGACCTGGCCTTCGGCGTGTTCGTAGACATCGGCCTTGTCGATCAGGCATTCGCCCTTGGGCGCGCGCCGCCGGCCGAGGGTCAGGAGCCGGCACAGCCGCCCATAGGCCGCCCGGTCGGTCGGGAAACACAGCAGGCTGGGACCGTCGCGAAGGTCCAGGCGGGCGCCGACGATCAGGCGGATGCCGGCCTGCCGGGCGGCGTCATGGGCCCGGACGATCCCGGCCAGCGTGTTCCGGTCGGTGATGGCGATGGCGCGGTGTCCCAGCAGCGAGGCGGTCAGCACCAGCTCGTGGGGATGGGAGGCCCCCCGCAGGAACGAGAAGTTGCTGGTGACCTGAAGCTCGACATAGTCGGTCATGGGGCTCCCCTCAGGCGAAGAAGCCGTGCAGGTACCAGTCCGGCACGCGGGAGCCGGTTTCGAACAGGCCGTGACGGAACACCCAGAAGCGCCGTCCGGCGACATCCTCGATGCGGTAATAGTCGCGCGGCGCCCGGCCGTCGTCGGCTGCATCCCACCATTCGGGGGACAGCCGTTCCGGGCCGTCGGCCACCCGCACGCGATAGGCCGTGCCGCGCCAGAGGAACATGACCGGCGGTCCGTCCGGCACCTCGGCCACGGTCTCGATGCGCTCGGGCCGGATCATCAGGCGGTGCGGCCGGGGCACGATCAGCGGCCAGCAGGACGGTGCGGCGCCGACGGTCCGCGCGAAGGGCGGGCGCAGCACGACCGCTCGTTCGGGGATCCGGCTCGTGGTCGGCTCAGGCCTCACGACCCGGCCGATCCGGTTGTCCAGCCGGTCGACCAGATCGGTCAGCTTCTCCGGCTCCGTGGCGGTGCCGTCGGCGGCGGACAGAAGCCCGGCCTGGGCGGTTGCCAGCGGCTCGGCAACGGGGGCCGCCAGCACCATGACCTCGATCCCGTTGCCCGGATCGGCTCCGCCCAGCCGGGGGGCGAGGAGCCGCATCAGCGCGTCCGGGCGACGGGACGGCGCGGCCGTGCCGATTTCCAGCCGGTCGGCCCGGCCGTCGACATGGATCAGGTCCAGCGTCACCCGCCTTGCGCCCTCGCGCCGCTGCCGCAGGTCCTCGCACAGCCGGTCCAGCAGCCGCCGCGTCGCGTCCGCGACATCCTCAGGACGCCAGAGCGGCTCGGCGAAGACGGCCCGGACCCGGTGCGGCGGCACCGGCCGGTAGGGCGTCAGGGGTTCCGGCGCCTCCCCTCGCGCCTGGCGGAGACGATGGACGACCATTTCGCCGAAGCGGCGGGCCAGGGGGACGGCGGGCAGCCGGGCCAGATCGCCGATCCGGCGCAGGCCGACCCGGTCGAGCGCCGATGCGGTCGCCGGGTCGAGGCGCAGCGCCTGCACCGGCAAGGGGGCGAGCGCCTGTTCCAGGGATGCGGGATGGCCCGCGGCGACGATCCGCCCGTTCCGCCCGTCGAAACGGGCCAGGGCCCAGGCCGCGCCGGGGGTGGGGGCTATGGACGCCCGGCCGTCGTGCCCGAAGCCGGCAAGACGTTCCAGAAGATCGCGCAGGAGCCCGCGCTCGCCGCCCCACAGATGGGCGCAGCCTGTGATGTCCAGCATCAGGGTGTCGGCATCGGCGATCGCGACCACCGGGGTGAAGCGTGTGCACCAGTCGGCCAGGGCGGCCAGGGCGCGGGCGTCCCGGGCCGGGTCGGCATCGCGGATCACGATCCCGGGCTCGATCGCCCGGGCATCGGTCAGGGAAAAGCCGGGGGCGATCCCGCGCTCCGCGGCCATGCCGTTGACGGCGGCCAGCCGGATTCCTCCGTCCAGCCGGGCGGTCAGGGCGAAGGGGCGGGAGCGCAGGGACGGGTCCTGCCGCTCCCACAGCTCGATCGGGAACCGTGGAAGCCAGAGAGCCAGATACCGCCGTTCGCAGAATCGGGGCGTCGTCATTGCGCGCTCCGCTCAAGCGGTCCGCCGGGCCGTCGTCTCCTCGCCCCAGGCGGGAACGCTTTCCTCCCGCCATCCGCGGTCGGTCCAGGTGACGATGCCCTCGGCGGTCCTGCCGCCCCGGTTGTGCAGAAGCTCGACCCGCCAGCGGGGCTGGCCGACGCCGGGGCCGGAGAGATGCGAATCGAGGGCGGTGATGCGCCAGCGGGTGAGGGCGGAACTGACCGGCGGCTGCGGTGCCGGGCGCAGCAGCAGGCCGGTGGTGCGGCCCTGCTCGGCGGCCAGCTGCAGCCTGCGCCCGGCAACGGGGGGCAGGCGGTCGGTCTCGGCGATCACGCCCGCCAGCGCGCCGCTTTTCAGGGCTTCCTCCAGCGCCCACAGAAGATCCCGGCCCCGGATGCCCTGGAGCAGCAGCAGCCTGTCCGGCGTAAGCCCATAGACCAGGAGACCCGGCGGGTAGAGGTCGCGGCCACCCTCCAGCCACAGGACGTGCCCGTCCCGCCGCTCCGCCAGCCGCGCCAGCAGCGCGGCGCCGAAGGCGGTCGCGGCGTCGTCGCCCGATTCGCCGCTGCGGATCACCTCGTGGATCGCCGCTTCGGGCAGCCCGCAGGACAGGGCCTCGTCGAAGGCCGGAAGGCCGAGCACGAGGCCGGCCGCCGACGAAACCGGCCGCTCGATCCGCTCGATCCGGCGCCGGAGATCGGCCAGCACGGCAGCCTTGGCCGAACCTTTGGCAGGCAGCGATTGGCGCATCGTGAACCGACGTGTTCTCGAAATGTTCTCGTCCGGAACCGTAACGCCGGTCGTCCGGGAGAGTCAATCCGGTGCCGGATCGCTGCCCCGTGCCAAGCCTCGCCGGTCTATCCGGGGGCTTCAGTTTCCGGTGGGTTCCGTCCCGGCGCCGCGCGTCCGGCCGCCCTGCGGACGCGCAGGCGCCCCAAGGGGGCCGTCGACCCGCGGACGATCAGCTCGACCGGCAGCACGATATGCCTCGGCCGGCGGTCATCCGGCCGCTGCTCGAACTGCTCGAGCAGGACCCGGGCGGCGGCAAGGCCGCTCTCGTACTGCCGGATGCGGATGGTGGTGAGCGGCGGCTGGATCCGGTCGACAAGCGCCATGTCGTTGTAGCCCGAGACCGAGACCTGGTCCGGACAGTCGAAGCCCAGCGAACGAAGCCCCTCGACCGCCCCGATCGCCAGCCGGTCGTTGGCGCAGACGATGGCGGAGAAGAGCTTGCCCCGGTTCGCCAGCTCGCGCAGGCTGCGTTCGCCTTCGCTTTCGTTGAAGCCGCGGCTGAAGACGATCAGGTCCTCGTCCAGATCCAGCCCGTGCTCCTTCGCCGCCTTGATGAATGCCCGGTAGCGGAGAAGGCCGGTCGAGAGATCCTGCGGGCCGGCGATGTGAGCGATGCGGCGATGGCCAAGCTCGACCATGTGCGCGACGGCTAGGCGCATGCCGGTGTCGTCGTCATGGACGACCGACGACACCGCCGGGTCGTTCACCTTGCGGTTCACCGTGACGGCCGGGATGCCGTCGGCGACCGCCCGCGAGATCGCCGGATCCTGCAGCTGGACGCTGGCCAGGATGAGACCGTCCACCCCGCGGGCCCGAAGCGTCTCGATCAGCGTCGTCTCCCGTTGGGGGTCGCTGTCGGTATTGACCATGATCGCGATGTAGCCGCGTTCGGCCAGCCCGTCCTCGATCCCTCTCAGGATCGGCGGGAAGATCACGTTGGTGATGTCGGGAACGAGGACGCCCACGGTCAGCGAGCGCCGGGTGCGCAGGGAATACGCGATCGAGTCCGGACGGTAGCCCAGCTCGCTTGCCGTCCGGACGATCTTCT
>JAJUFW010000587.1 GCA_029263555.1 Alphaproteobacteria bacterium | reverse complement strand
ACCGTCAGGTGAAGATTGCGGCTTCTGGTGCCGCTTCCGCGCCGGCGGCGCGCGGCGCTCGCCCTCTTCGGGCGGTCCGGCGCACGCAGCTGGAAGGGCGTTGATTCGACCAGCGCGCGCAGATCTTCCAGAACCGGAACCGCCTCCTGTGCCGACATGCCGGGGAACAGGACAGTGAACTCTTCGCCGCCGTAACGGAAGGGGCGCCCCCCGCCGCCCACCTGGCGCAGGCATTTCGCCACCAGCCGCAAAGCCTGGTCGCCGACGTCGTGGCCATAGGTGTCGTTGAACTTCTTGAAGAAGTCGACGTCCAGCATCGCGATGGCGCAGGGTCCAGAGATCCGCTTCAGCTCCATCTGCAGCGCGCGCCGTCCAGGCAGCGCGGTGAGCTCGTCCAGAAAGGCCAGGCGATAGCCGTTCTGAAGGACGGCAATGGCCAGGATCGCGCCGGCGACGCAGATGAGGAAGGTTGCGCCGGCGCTGCTGGCGGGTCGGGTGAAGGCCAGAAGCAAGGCCACCGTTGCGACCACGGTTCCGGCTTCGAGAGGGGTGCCTTTCCGCCGGAAGGCCAGGATTGCAACGCCGATGCCGATCGCCGCAGCCAGCAAGGCGGGCTGTGTCATGGGCAGCGGCAGCGGCAGGATCGTGAGCGCCAGGATGTCGTCGACCAGTCCCGGCGCGATCAGAACGGCGGAGACGGCCAGCACGCCCTGCACCGCCACCGCGAACAGGCGTACGAAGCCGTCATAGGTCAGAAGTCCCCGGTCTTCGAGGACGCCCAGAACGGCGAAGTTCAGCGGGACCAGGATCTGAAGCACGCCGATCGTCTCCACGGCGACGATCGGCGGCATGGTCTCTGTCCGCGCCAGGACAATCTGGGTGAAGAGAAGCAGGGCGAACTGAAGGACCGGGTTGGACACCTTGAAATAGGCCGCGACCGCCGCGCCCAGGCCGAAGATCAGGAACGGGGCCAGGGTCAGGAGCTGCAGGGCCGAATCCGGAAACGGCTCGAGCCAGGCGAGCCCGATCCAGGCCGACAGGACCGCGGCCAGAGGAACGAACAGCAGCAGGGTATTGGTGTTGGCAAGGATTCTCATCGACCGGCCCGACTCCGGCGCCGCCGTCCTGGCAGCACCCCCTCGGCGTCCTTAGCGTGGGGCAGGTCAACAAGAGGTTAAACTGTCCGGGAAATGCCATCTAATTTCGTGCGCTCTCGGGTCCGGGCGGGACGGCGCGCATGGGTGAGCCGGACCGCGCCGTGCGGTCAGGCCTTTGGCCTGCCGAACAGCTCCATGACCCACGCCGCGTGAATGGCAAGCGGCGCCCCCCAACCGACCATCGGAAGCAGAAACCATGGGCGGTCCGGCGAGACGATCGCATTCAGCGGGACCAGCACGACCATCACGGCGAAATAGGCCAGAAGATGCGTCAGGAACTGTCGCCGTCGCCGTCGCCGGACGGCCATGAGCCGGGCCGGATCCGGGCTCTCCCCGGGAGCGCCGGTCATGGCATCCTCTTCCCGGCCGGAATGCCGCGTCCGGAACCCGCCATCGGGCTTGTTCTGCTCTCCCGGTGCTCTATCATCGATTGGTCTCCGCGGGTCGATTTACGGATATGCTAGGGCGACAGCGCACCCGACGATCAATCTTCCATTTCTTCGATGGGAAGGGTGAGAGGTGACCGATGAGCCGAGCCTTCGTGAAGGAGGATGACGGGTCGAGTAACCGCGACGATCAACCCGACCGGCCGCTCAGCCGCTATCCGAACTATGTCACGCCGCGGGGCCACGAGCAGCTCGTGAGCCGACTTGCCGAACTGCGCCGACAGCGGGATCAGATTTCGGACGAGACGCTGAGTGACCAGGTGGCGCTTTCCCATCTGGCGCGCGAAATTCGCTATCTGGAAGCCCGGGTGGAAACGGCGATCGTCGTCGATCCGGCAACGCAGCCCCCGGACGAAGTCGCTTTCGGAGCGTCCGTGGACGTCGAAGCCGACGACGGAAGCGTGCGAACGGTTGTCATCGTCGGGGAGGACGAGGCCGATCCCGCGGCAGGCCTCATCAGCTATGTCTCGCCGCTGGCCTGTGCGCTGATGGGTTCCAGGGTCGGCGATCTCGTCACCTGGGCGCGCCCAGCCGGCGACGAGGAACTGGAGATCAAGGCGATCCGCTACTCCTGAACGGCGGTCACTCGACGCTTGACCTGGGACCGGGGCCGATCACCTTGCCCGGATTCATGATGCCCGCGGGGTCGAGAGCGGCCTTGATCCTGCGCATCATCGCAAGCTCGACCGGATCCTTGCGGCCGGCCATCTCGTCCCGCTTCAGAAGTCCGATCCCGTGCTCGGCGGAAATCGATCCGCCCAGGGCGACGACGATGT
>JAJUFW010000060.1 GCA_029263555.1 Alphaproteobacteria bacterium | reverse complement strand
GCGAATGGCCGATCTGGCGGACGCGGATCTCGAGAACGCGAATCTCACCGGGGCCGATCTGCGCGGCACCGATCTGGACGCAGCCGTCGCCTGACCCCCCCTCCCGCCGGGGACCGCAGGCCGGTCAGCGACAGGAAATTCCGGGCGGCCGTTCGTCACAGACCCTGGCCTGCTCCATGAAACGCACCCAGGCGGCGCCGGCGTCCTCGGAATGCATCGGATGGCCCGGGCCGACGGTGTCGCCGTGCCAGGCCCGCTGGACGACATAGAAATTCTCCAGCCCCCGGATCGCCTTCACCATCAGCACCTCGATCTCCCGGAGCAGGATCTCAGGCCCGAACTTCCGTGGGTCGGGTCGCCGGCATTCCATGAAGGCGACGGCGGTAAGCCGCCCGCGCTCCTTGCGGGAAGCGACATCCCGGGATCTGAATTCGCCGCATTTGGCCTGGAACTCGTCCAGGAACGCCTGCAGGTAGCCGACCGGATCGAGATCCGACCGCCCGCGGAGGAGGGCAACGGTGATCATGTCGGTCCAGTTCCCGACGCTCTCGCCGGCCGGCGTCCATTCGCTGAGCTGCACGTCCACACCCTGGGACCGGTACGCCTCGTGCCAGCCGGACGGGAAGACGATGCCGAGACGCTCGCCCTCGGCAGGCGCGGGGGCTGCCCAGAGGCATGAGGCAACGATCATCGCCAGCGCCGGAAAGCGTCGCATTCTGCGCCCTGTCGAAGTACCCCGCGATGAACGCCCACCCCCTGGAACCGGTCGGCCGCGCCGCCGGACGCCCGTCGGCCGCCTGCGCCTCAGTTGAGGGCGCGCGGCGGATGGACCGAGAGCGCCTGGCCGATCGCGGTTTTCAGCACCTCGGGCTTGAACGGCTTGGAAAGGACGAAGGCCGGCTCGAGCTGCTCGCCCGTCAGCAGCCGTTCCGGATAGCCGGTGACGAAGATGACCGGGACATCGACGGACCGAAGAATCTCCTGGACCGCCTGTATCCCGCTGTCGCCTCCCTTGAGCTGGACATCCGCGAGGACAAGCTGGGGCTGGGTTTCGCGGGCAAGGCGGATCGCCTCGTCCTTGCCACTGGCCGAACCGCAGACCCGATGCCCCATTTCGCTCACCAGCCGGGCGATGTCCATTGCGATCAGCGGCTCGTCCTCGATGATGAGGACCCGCACGGCCGTCTGGCGCTGCAGTTCCCGCCGCGCCTCGTCCAGATAGTCCCGCACCTCGCTTTCCGAGATCTTTAGGATGTGGCTCACCTCGTCGAAGGTGAAGCCTTCGAGCGAGACGAGCAGGAGGACCTGGCGCTGGCGCGGCGGCAGGGCCGCCAGGCCGCGCTCCACGTCGACCACGTCCTCCAGGGGGCTGGTCGGCAGGATCCGGTCTGCTTCCGGATCTTCGGTCCGCACGATGGACCAGACGTCGTGGAAAAGGGCGTAGAGCTGCAGCCTGACGTCGCCATCCGGCAGGATCCGGTCCGGCTCCGCGAGCAGGGCCTCCAGACAGATCCTGACATAGCTGTCACCACCGTCCTGGGAGCCGACAAGCGCCCTGGCATAGCGCCGGAGCAACGGCAGATGCTTGACGATCGGTACGGAAATCTCAGCCATGCGTCGTCCTTCAATGGTGACGGCCGGCGACACCCCGCGACCGGCAAGCTCCAGGCACATCCCCGGCGGAATGCATCGGAACGGGACGGTCACCTGATGCGCCACGTGCCCTCGAGCGGACCCGGTAACGTTTTGTAAGCCATAATTCGGACCCCCTGCAATAGCGCCGCCGACCGCCCTCCTCCCGGCTTGCCCGGAGCCGGGCTTCCCGGTAGGTTACGCCGGACGCCGGTTTAGCTCAGCTGGTAGAGCACCTGATTTGTAATCAGGGGGTCGCGGGTTCGATCCCTGCAACCGGCACCATTCATTTCGGACAATCGCCAGTTCGGGCGCGCTGCGCCGCGTCCCCGCCTTGCGGTGCCTGCCGGCCAGCCGCCATGCCGGGGCGTTCCCCAGCGCCTAACCGCCTCCCCCGCCGGAACGTTGGGCCCGCAGCTTCGCCCAGTAGTCGAGGCGCTTGCGGATCTCACGCTCGAAGCCACGGTCCACGGGACGATAGAGTTCCTGCCGCGCCATTTCGTCGGGAAAGTAGTTCTGGCCCGAGAACGCCTCGGGACTGTCGTGGTCGTAGGCATAGCCGCGGCCGTAGCCGATATCCTTCATCAGCCGCGTCGGCGCGTTGAGGATGTGCTTGGGCGGCATCAGGCTGCCGGTTTCCTGCGCCGCCCGCCGCGCCGCCTTGTAGGCGACATAGGCCGCGTTCGACTTCGGTGCCGTCGCGAGATAGATCACCGCCTGGACGATCGCCAGCTCGCCCTCCGGGCTGCCCAGCCGCTCATAGGCGTCCCAGGCCGCCAGCGCCTGGGTCAGGGCCGCCGGGTCGGAGAGGCCGATATCCTCCGACGCGAAGCGGACCAGCCTGCGGACGATGTAGAGCGGATCCTCCACGCCCGACAGCATGCGCGCGAACCAGTATAGCGCCGCATCCACATCCGACCCGCGCAGGCTCTTGTGCAGCGCCGAGATCAGGTTGTAGTGGCTCTCCTGCGCCTTGTCATAGACCGGCGCCCGGCGCTGGATCGTCCCGGCAAGGGCCGCGGCGTCCAGGGGTTCCGGCACCTGCAGCAGGAACAGCTCTTCGGCAAGGTTCAGCAGAAAGCGCCCGTCGCCATCGGCCATGGCCTTCAGCGCGTTCCGGCCGTCATCGGTCAGCGGCAGGCTTCTTCCCTCCTCCGTTTCGGCGCGCTGCAGCAGGCTTTCCAGCGCCGGTTCGCCCAGCCGGTTCAGCACGAACACCTGGCACCGGGACAGCAGTGCGGCGTTGAGCTCGAAGCTCGGGTTCTCGGTCGTCGCCCCGATCAGGGTGATCGTTCCGTCCTCCACATGAGGGAGGAAGGCGTCCTGCTGGGAGCGGTTGAATCGGTGGATCTCGTCGACGAAGAGCAGCGTCCCGCGGCCGGCGGCGCGCCTCGCGCGCGCGGCGTCGAACACCTTCCTAAGATCGGCCACGCCGGAGAAGATGGCCGACAGGGGTTCGAAATGCATGTCCGTCTGGTCGGCGAGCAGCCGGGCGATCGTGGTCTTGCCGCAGCCGGGCGGCCCCCACAGGATCATCGAGGCGAGCCGCCTTGCGGCGACCATCCGTCCGATCGGCTTGTCGGGCGCCAGCAGATGCTCCTGGCCCACGACCTCGGCCACCGATCCGGGGCGGAGCCGATCCGCGAGCGGCCGGGGGGCCACCGCATCGAACAGGCCGCCGCCTGCCGGCGGCGTTCCGCCCCTAGCCATTGACGACGGCCTCCAGCAAGCGGTCGCCCCGCTGGATGCCGATGCGCCAGAAGCCCCGGGACCGGGACCTGGACATCAGGGAGGTCAACTGGTCGACGTCCGATACCTCCGTCCCGTTGATCGACACCACGACGTCCCCAGGCTCCACGCCGAGGCGGGCCGCGGGGCTGCGCCCCCGGACCTCGAGCACGACCGGTCCCGACCGCCGCACGCCGTCATAGCCCGTCTCCTCGATGAGGGCGGGCGACAGGTTCGCGACGACCGCGCCGGCTAACGGATAGGGCCCTTCGATCAGCGTCTCGTTCCGGGGCGGGATCTCCGGGGGCGGCTCGGCGCTAACGGTCAGCGTCAGCTCGCGCCCGTTGCGCAGAACCGTCAGGGCCGCGGAGCTGCCGATCGGCACGGTTGCCATCCGAAACCTGAGCCCGTCCGTCGTGTCGACCGGCGCGCCGTCCAGCGCGACGACGATGTCGCCGACCTTGAGCCCGGCGCGATCGGCGGGGCTTCCCCGGTCGACCCGGTTGACCAGCACGCCCCGCGGGATTTCGACGCCCAGGCTTTCGGCAAGATCGGAGGTCAGGTTCTGGCCCGAAATGCCGAGCCAGGGACGCACGATGCGGCCGCCATTGTCCAGGCTGGCGATGACCGCCCGCACCATGCTGGCCGGAATGGCGAACCCGATCCCCAGCGAGCCGCCGGTGCGGCTGTAGATCGCCGTATTGATCCCGACCAGAGAACCGTCCATCGCGATCAGCGCCCCGCCCGAATTGCCCGGATTGATCGCGGCATCGGTCTGGATGAAGAAGGAATAGTCGCTGATCCCGCGCGCGTTCCGCGCCAGCGCCGAAACGATGCCGCTGGTCACCGTCTGGCCGACACCGAAGGGATTGCCGATCGCGATCACCAGGTCGCCTACCTGAAGGTCGGTGTCCGATTCGGCCAGCTCCAGATACGGCAGCTGGCCGCTGCCGGATTCGATCTGCAGCAGCGCCAGATCGGTCCGTTCGTCGGACAGGAGGAGGCTCGCCTCGAACTCCCGGCCGTCGTTGAGCACGACCCGGATCTGTTCCGCCCCTTCGATGACGTGGTGATTGGTGACGACCAGGCCGTCCGGCCGCACGATCACCCCCGACCCCAGCGAGTTCTGGACGCGCTGACGGGGACGGTTCAGCCCCGGCCCGAAGAAGCGCTGGAAGAACGGATCCTCGAACAGCGGCGACAGCGGCCGCTCACGGACGATGCGGCTGCTGTAGACGTTGACGACCGCCGGCGCCGCCCGGCGCACGAGTGGGGCGAAGGAAAGAGTGATCTGCTCGCGCCCCTCGGGCACCACGCGGGCTCCCGCCTGGGCGGCCGCCGGGCCGGGCAGGACGAGCGCGAGGAGGAGAAGCAGCGAAAGGATCAATGCACGCATATCGGGCAATCTAGGCAGAGCCCGGCTCTCGTGCAACGGAGCGGGCACCGGCTTTCTCACGGGGGCGGACATCGTGCGGCCCTGGTTCCGGCGGCGATCCAGGTAAGCATCCGAGGCGCTAGCCGGCAGCCGGCAAAGATCAGGCCCCGCCCCGCGCCGGCTTCCGCAACGCGCCCGACGAGCGCCGCCCGGCGCACGCGGGAGGCAACCTCGCGCCCCAGGGCCGCATGAAAATCGGCAGCCGATCCGCCGGACACGATGCTGTCGGCGGCCACGCGGGCAGAGCGAAGAGCCATCCCGATCCCGTCCCCGGCAAAGGACGGAATGACTGCGAACTGGTCGCCGAGCCGGTAGAGGTGGCGCCCGTCGCCGATACCCCCGGGGGCGTGGACCCAGCCATAGGGGATCCGCGAGACCGTTGCAGGCCGGTCCGTCAGCGGCTCCGCCCCGTCCAGCAGCGAGGCGAAGGCCGGCGCCTCCCGGGCCAGGGCCGCCAGCAGCGCTTCCCAATTCCGGCCAAGCGCCCGGTAGCGGTCCTTGCTGACGATGAGGCACAGATTGACGGCGCCGCCCTCCACCGGCTGAAGGCCGGCATAGCCGCCGTCGTAGAAGCCGATCTCGATTCTGTACCCGGACCGTATGGCACGGCCTGCCGCCGGACGGAGATGAGCCTTGAAGCCGATATAGGGAGTCTCGGGCGCGGGCCGTCCACAGCCCGGCAGGTCGTGCTTTCCCGTCGCAAGAAGCAGGACGGGCGCCCGGACCCCTTCGGCATCCCACAGCGCCCCGGCCCGCGTCAGGCGCCGCACCCTGGTGCCGCGACGCACATCCGCGCCGCACCGCCCGGCAAGGGCCAGGAGTTCCCCGTCCAGCCGTCGCCGGGACAGGCCGCACGCCCGGAACGGCAGCGGCGCTTCGACCGTGCGCCGGCCCAGGGACAGCCGTATCGACCGGACGCCGACCGCGCCCAATGCTTGGAGAGGCACGGCGAGGTCGTCGAGCTCCGCCATCGCCCCGCCGCCCAGGAATTCGCCGCAGACCTTGGGTCCGCCCCGATCGCCGCTATCGAACAGGACGACCTCGCGTCCCTGCGCCGCAAGACGCGCGGCCGCCGCGGCGCCCGCCACCCCGCCGCCGACGACGATAGCATCCGCCCTTGTCACCGCAGCCGCCCGACGCCGTATTTGAAGGGCATATACCAGCGGATCTCGACCGCTTCGGCGGGCAGGCCGGCCTCCGACAGAAGATCTTGCCAGTCCCGCCGGTTGAAGGCGCGCGCGACCGAGGCCGGGGCGTCGTGCAGGACCAGCCGGTTCATCCCCGCCACCCGGACCGCATGCCGGATGAAGTGATAGGGCACAGGATGACGGTGGATGTCGTTGACGAACCAGCCGAGCCGGGCGTGCCGTTCCATCCAGCGCACGAACCTGACCAGGTCGCCGTCCTCCAGGTGATGGGCGAAGAGCGAGCTGATGACGTAGTCGAAGTCCCGGCCCGGCTCCATGTGGAAGACGTTCCCGGTCTCGTAGCGGATCGGGAGGCCGGGCGCCGTCGCCTCGCCGGCGGCGCGGGTCGCCCAGGGGCTGACGTCAATCCCGGTCAGCCGGACCGCAACGCCGCGCCTCCGGGCCCAGCCATGGATCCGGCGCAGCATGTCGCCGTGGCCCGACCCGACGTCCAGGATCTCGATCGGCCGGTCGTTCCACCGGCGCGTGGTTGCCCGGTCCAGCCATCGAAGGGTCGGCCGGTACGCGAAGGTGAGACGGTTGATCCTTTCGATGGCGCGCAGGCAATCCCGGAACTCATCGTAGGGCACCGGCTCGGTGTCCATGATCTCGGGAATGATCGCCCGGCGGGACAGGTCCGGCATCGTCAACGCACGACCCCGAACAGCATGGTTTCCGCGACGAGGCCCGGCCCGAAGGCGATCGCGCACCCGATGCCGTTCGCGGCCGGATCCTCCATGATCGCCTTCAGGACGAACATGATCGTGGCAGAGGACATGTTGCCGTACTCCCGCAACACCTCGCGCGAGACGGCCAGATCGCCCTGGCTCAGCCCGAACCCCCGCTCGACCGCATCGAGCACCGCGCGGCCGCCCGGATGCACGGCCCACAGCGAGATGTCCTCGGCCCGGCGGCCGCGCAGGATTTCCTCCCGATACGCCGGCAGGCCCCGCAGGAGCGCCTGGGGAACACGCCCGGACAGCATCATGTCGAAACCCTGGTCGCCCACCTTCCAGGTGATGAGATCGTCGCTTCCGGGCAGCAGCGCCGCGCGGAAGCTCCGCAACTGCAGTCCGACCGGCTCTGCGGATACGAGTGCCGCGGCACAGCCATCGGCGAAGATGAGGAAGGAGAGCACCTGATCCAGGTCCGTCGTCTCCTTCAGATGCAGCGTGCAGAGCTCCAGATTCAGGACCAGCACGCGGGACGCCGGCTCAGACCGGATGATGTGGCGGGCGGCTTTCAGCGCATTGATCGCGGCATGGCACCCCATGAAGCCGATCACCGTCCGTTCGACCGAAGGGCCGAAGCCGAACCTCGCGGCGAGATCGAGATCGACCCCGGGCGCCGAGAACCCGGTGCAGCAGGTCGTCACGATATGGGTGATGCCCGCCGCCCTTCCCTCCAGGTCCAGCGCCTCGACGGCCCGGGCCGCCAGCGGCAGCGCGTCCTTCTCGTAGCGCCTCATCCGCTCGCCGGTGCCGGGAAAGGCACCCCGGCGGAAGAACCCCTCCCGATCGAGATGCTCCGGGTCGGGATCCGGGCAGAGGGACGAATACCGGTGACCGATCCCGGACCGCGCCGCCATGCGCCGGAACGCCTGCCGGTCCCGCTCATCGGCCAGGAGGGAGGGCGCATATTCGATGAATTTCCGATGGACGTCGTGGGCCGGAACCGCCGCGGCAATCCGGTTCAGATACGCTTCGGCCAAACGTCCGCCTCCTCTTGCCCGGCACCGGGGCGAAGGCGATCCGCAAGCCGCCCCTGGAGCAAACAGGCCGACCGGCGAAGGGTTCCACATACCCGAAACGACGAAGGGCGCCCCTCGAGGGGCGCCCTTCCCGAGCTTTCCGTGACCGGAGCCGATTATTCCTGGGCGGCTTCCGCAGCCTCGGCCTCGGCGGCCGTGCGGGCCTTGTCGGCCGCGCCCTTGGCGGCCGGGTCACGGTCGACCAGTTCGATGATGGCCATCGGGGCGGCATCGCCGTACCGGAAGCCGGCCTTCATCACCCGCGTGTAGCCGCCGGCGCGATCCTTGTACCGCTCCGCCAGCCCGTCGAAGAGCTTCGCCACGATCTCCTCGTCCCGCAGGATCGCGAAGGCGCGGCGGCGATTGGCGAGGCCGCCCTTCTTGCCGAGGGTAATCAGCTTCTCTGCGACCGGGCGCAGATCCTTCGCCTTCGGCAGGGTGGTACGGATCTGCTCGTGCCGCAGCAGGGCCGCCGCCAGATTGGCGAACATCGCCTTGCGATGGCTGCTGGTCCGACTGAATTTACGTCCGCTCATGCCGTGACGCATGGCATCGTCCTCCTTCTAGCAGGGCCCCGGAGCCCGGAGCCGGTTGGGATCGGTCCCGCCCCTCGACAAACCGAGAGCACGGCACCGGCGGGTCGACGCGACCCTTTTCGATAAGGCCCCCGACCGGCGAGCGGTCGGGGATACTGATGCCTGGAATGCGAACCGACCGGCGGTCAGTACGGCTCTTCCAGCTTCTTGGCCAGGTCCTCGATGTTCTCGGGCGGCCAGTTCGGGATGTCCATGCCGAGATGCAGCCCCATCGTCGCGAGGACTTCCTTGATCTCGTTCAAGGACTTGCGGCCGAAGTTCGGCGTGCGGAGCATCTCGGCCTCGGTCTTCTGAACGAGATCGCCGATATAGACGATGTTGTCGTTCTTCAGGCAGTTGGCCGAGCGGACGGACAGCTCCAACTCGTCGACCTTGCGCAGCAGGTTCTTGTTGAACGGCATCTCCTCGCCGGCTTCCTCGCGGCGCTCCTGCTGCGGCTCCTCGAAGTTCACGAAGAGGCGCAGCTGGTCCTGCAGGATCCGCGCCGCCAGGGCGACGGCGTCTTCCGGCGTGACCGCGCCGTTCGTCTCGACGGTCAGCGACAGCTTGTCATAGTCGGTGACCTGTCCGACGCGGGTGTTCTCGACCTTGTAGGACACCTTGCGGATCGGGCTATAGAGCGCGTCGACGGGGATCAGGCCGATCGGCGCGTCCTCGGGCCGGTTGTTGGCCGCCGGGACATACCCCTTCCCGGTGTTGACCGTCAGCTCCATGTTGAGCCGCGCGCCTTCGTCCAGCGTGCAGATCACATGGTCGGGGTCCATTACCTCGATGTCCGGGCCGGTGATGATCTGTCCGGCGGTCACGGTGCCCGGGCCTTCGGCATGCAGGCGCATCTTCTTCGGGCCTTCGGCATGCATCCGAAGCCCTAGCGCCTTGATGTTCAGGACGATGTCGGTCACGTCCTCCCGGACGCCCGGGATGGACGAGAACTCGTGCAGCACGCCGTCAATCTGGATCGACGTGACGGCGGCACCCTGGAGCGAGGACAGGAGAACGCGCCGAAGCGCATTGCCCAGGGTCAGCCCGAAGCCGCGTTCCAGCGGATCGGCGACGATGGTGGCCTTGCGCTGCGGATCGTTGCTCGGCTGGATGTCGAGCGCAGCCGGCTTGATGAGGGCTTGCCAGTTGTTCGAGATCACGGGGTGTCGTTCCTCTTCGCCATGCGTGCGGCCGGGCGACACAAACGCCCGGCCAGGAAAGCCTTAAGGGCGCCGAGCCGGCGCCCCTCCACCCTTCATCGAAGGGCAGACCCGGTCCAATGCTGAACGATCCCGTGGCGACGAGGACCGCTGTCCCGGACCGGCAGGCCGTAAACGCCTTCGGTACTAGACGCGCCGCTTCTTCCGCGGCCGTACGCCGTTGTGCGGGATCGGCGTGACGTCACGGATCGACGTGATCTGGAAACCGACGGCCTGGAGCGCACGCAGCGCGCTCTCGCGGCCCGAACCCGGCCCCTTGACCATGACGTCCAGCACCTTCATGCCGTGCTCCTGGGCCTTCCGGCCGGCGTCCTCGGCAGCCATCTGAGCGGCATAGGGAGTCGACTTGCGGCTGCCCTTGAAGCCCATCAGACCGGCGGACGACCAGGAAATCGTGTTCCCCTGGGCATCGGAGATGGTGATCATGGTGTTGTTGAAAGACGCATTCACGTGCGCGACGCCGGCGGTGATGTTCTTCCGCTCGCGACGACGCAGACGCGCATTGGCTGCTGGCTTGGCCATCGTTCTCTAGCCTTACTTCTTCTTACCGGCGATCGGCTTCGCGGGGCCCTTGCGGGTCCGGGCATTGGTGTGGGTGCGCTGACCGCGGACCGGC
>JAJUFW010000084.1 GCA_029263555.1 Alphaproteobacteria bacterium | reverse complement strand
TGGTGATCGAAGACGAATTTCTTGCGCCCGAACAGTTTGAAGAATCCTCCGATGAGGAAGATCGTGTCGGGCGGGTTGCAGGCGTGGAGGACGTCGAAGCCCCGGGTCAGCAGGACGCGCCAGGACAGGACGGATTCCCAGAGAAGCGCACTGGCATATTCCAGCGCGTAGCCCAGCGGGCCGCGCGCATCGATCAGGGGATGGCGCCAGATATGGATCCCATCGATGACCTCGTACCGGCTTTCGGCCCCGCGCCCGGTCGGGCTGATCACGGATACCTCGTAACCGGCGGCGGACAAGGTAGTCGCCTCCTGCCAGACCCGACGGTCGAACGGAACGGGAAGGTTCTCGACGATGATCAGGACCCGGCGTGGCCGCGCACCGGGTTTCGGCTCACCAGTTGATGCCATCATACCGGTCCGCGAGATTGCCGCGGTCGGGCACGCGCACGAGGTCGACGAAGATCTGGTCGGCCTTCAGCCGGTGGGCGATGTCGTGCAGCCTCGCATCGTTGTTTCCCAGGACGACCAGCTCGGCATGGTCCAGCACCTCTTCCACCCGGTCGACCATGAGCTCGGAGATATGCGGGATCACCTTGAGGATGTACTGACGGTTCGCGCCCATCAGCTTCGCCATCCGGACGTTCGGGTCGTATAGCCTGAGGTCGTAGCCCTTGCCGATCAATCGTTCGATCAGCTCGACCTGAGGGCTTTCGCGCAGGTCGTCGGTCCCGGCCTTGAACGAGAAGCCGAGGACGCCGACCCTGCGGATGCCCTTGGACTGGATACGCTGCAACGCTCGTTCGACCTGCCGGGCGTTGGACGGGAGGATGGCGTTGAGGACGGGAACCTCGACGTCCAGCGTTCTTGCCTTGTAGGTCAGCGCCCGCACGTCCTTCGGCAGGCACGAGCCCCCGAAAGCGAAGCCCGGCCGCAGATAGGTGGGGGACAGGTTCAGCTTGGTGTCCTGGCAGAAGATGTCCATGACTTCGTGGCTGTCGATGCCCATCGCCTTGGCGATATTGCCGACCTCGTTGGCGAAGACGACCTTGAGCGCGTGCCAGGCGTTGTCGGCGTATTTCACCATCTCGCCCACCTCGATCGACGTGCGGATGAGCGGCGCGTCGATGCCGGCGTAAAGGCGCTGCACGATTTCGCCGGTGCGGTCGTCGATCGCACCGATCACGGTCTTCGGCGGCTCCCGGAAGTCCCGGACGGCCGTGCCTTCGCGAAGGAATTCCGGATTGTTCGCGAGGCCGAAGTCGCCGCCGGCGCGCTTGCCGCTTGCCTCCTCCAGCGTCGGCTGGATGACCTCCCTCATGGTTCCGGGAAGGATCGTCGACCGGATCACGATCACATGATAGGCGTCCTTGCGGCGCAGCCCCTCGCCGATCTGGCGGCACACCTGGACCAGATTGTCGATGTTCAGGCTGCCATTCTCGCGGCTGGGTGTCCCGACGCAGACCATGGACAGGTCGCTGTTCGCGATCGCGTCCAGATGGTCCGTCGTCGCCCGCAGCCGTCCGCAAGCGACCGCGTCCCGCAGCAGCCCGTCCAGCCCCTCCTCGACGATCGGAGCCTTGCCCTCATTGATGAGGTCGACCTTGATCTGCTGCGGATCGACCCCGACGACCCCGTGCCCTCTCGAGGCGAAGCACCCCGCCGAAACGCTTCCAACGTAGCCGAGCCCGAAGATGCTGAGAGGGATCGGGGCGGCGTCGAGCGGCACGGAGATGCGTTCTGCCATGATGGGAGGATCCGTCGTTGGTTGCCTCGGAAGGTGGGCATCGGCGGCATGTCCCTTCGGCGTCGTCCCTACGGCGCCCTGCAAGGCCATGATAAAGTGACCGGGGTATCCGACTGGCGCGGGCCATTGGCGGGCCACCGGCGACCCGACTCCCGGCCGCTCGGCCCTTGTCGGGAGAATGATCGCCGCGACCGACCGACGAACGCTAAACGTCAGCTCTTTACTTTCGTTCCGAAGTAGAAGTGAGGCGGGCGGCCGGCGCCCCGAAGATCATCCGCGAGGCCACGACCAGGGCAGCCAGCCCGAACGCTGCGAAGCCGCCGACCAGGTCACGAATGACGGCGGCGAAATGGTCGAGGCCGGCATCGGCCGCGATCCCGAGCCCGTTCCCGGCAATCCCCGCCATCGCCGCACCGAGTGCGATGCCCAGGGCCTCGGCTGTCGGGATGGCGGAAGCGACGCGATCCTCCTCGCCGCTGCGGGCCGCGGCCAGAACCCGGCCGCTCAGGAACGCCCAGCACGTGCCGAATCCGATCCCCATCAGCGCCACGGCCGAGGCACCTGCCCAGAGAGGGCCGTAGGCGAGCGTCCGCGAACCGGCGAGGACGCCGCAGACCACCAGGAGGGGGCCCATCACGATTGCCCCTGCCGACCATCTCGCGGGAAGCCGCGCCACGACGAAGGCCGAGGCAGTCCAGCCAAGCGCCTCCAGCGCGACGACGTATCCCGCGACCAGGGGCGTCGCTCCATGAAGACGCTGGAGCGCCAGCGCGCCATAGACGGAAACCGGCATGGTCGAGATGATCAGAAGCCACTTCATCGCAAGGCCGAGGCCTACCTCGCTCGTGAACGACAGGGCATTGCTGGGAAGGATTGGCCGTTCGGCACGGCGGTCCGCCAGAACGACCAGCGCCAGGACCGCGACGCCGGCAAAGGCGGACATCGCCTGGAGCCCGGCCCCGGGAAAATTGCCGGCCGCCGCGACGGCCAGGATTCCGGACGCGAGCACGACCAGCCGCAGGAGCGGGAACGGTTCCCGGCCGCCCCGCTCCCCGTCCCGCGGCAGGGCCGCGAGCACGAGCGTCATGAGCAGAAGCGCGGGCAGCATCATCGACAGGATCGCGGGACGCCAGCCCACCACCCCGGTCAGCACCCCGCCGAGCGCCGGGCCGGCCAGGGCCGCGACGCCCCAGACGGCGGCCATCAGCGCGAAGATCTTCGGCCACAGTCCCTGCGGGAAGACGGAACGGACGAAGGTGTAGGACATGGCCGCCAGCAGGCCCGAACCGACACCCTGGCCGAGCCGCCCCAGCAGCAGGACCGGCATGGCGGGTGCGGCGGCGCAGATCGCGGTTCCGGCCATGAAGAGAGAGGCGCCCGCCAACAGGCCGCCCCGCCCGCCCAGCCGCGCCTTCATCCAGCCGCCGGCGGCCGAAAAGACGATCGAGGCGGTGACGTAGATGGTCGTCGTCCAGCTCATGAACTCGATCCCGCCGATGTCGTCCACCGCGGTCGGCAGGACGGTGACCAGCAGAACCGAATTGACGGCCGAGATGAAGACGCCGAGACCGACGATGGCGGCAAACAGGCACTGACGCCCCACCAGCCCGGCTATCGAAGCTTCGCCCCGCCCCGACATGGCACGCTCACTTTTCCAAGTACGATCTTGGAAAAGTGAGCCACGGCGGAAGAACTGTCAATCGCAAGCGCCGCGACGGCCGATCAGAGCCTGCGGCCATGACCGCTCAGAGCGGGATGTTGCCGTGCTTCTTCCAGGGATTCTCCAGCTTCTTGTCCAGCAGCATGGCCAGCGCCCGGCACAGCCGGCGTCGGGTCGACTGAGGCATGATCACGTCGTCGATGTAGCCGCGGCTCGCCGCGACGAAGGGGTTCGCGAACTTCTCCCGGTATTCCTGGGTGCGCGCTTCGATCTTTTCGGGATCGCCGGCATCGGCCCGGAAGATGATCTCGACCGCGCCCTTCGGCCCCATGACCGCGATCTCCGCGCTGGGCCAGGCATAGTTGACGTCCCCGCGCAGATGCTTCGACGACATGACGTCATAGGCGCCCCCATAGGCCTTGCGGGTGATCACCGTGACCTTGGGCACCGTGGCCTCTGCATAGGCATATAGCAGCTTCGCCCCGTGCTTGATGATCCCGCCATATTCCTGGGATGTCCCGGGCAGGAAGCCGGGCACGTCCACGAATGTCACAATGGGAATGTTGAAGCAGTCGCAGAACCTGACGAAGCGGGCGGCCTTGCGAGAGCTGTCGATATCCAGGCACCCGGCCAGCACCATGGGCTGGTTCGCGACGAAGCCCACCGGATGGCCGTCCATTCGGCCGAAGCCGATGATGATGTTCTTCGCGAAATCGGGCTGAAGCTCGAAGAAGTCGCCCTCGTCGACGACCTTCAGGATCAGCTCCTTCATGTCGTAGGGCTTGTTCGGATTGTCCGGGACCAGCGTGTTGAGCGACGGTTCCAGCCGGTCGGCCGGGTCGGCCGTCGGCCGGAACGGCGCCTTGACGCGGTTGGACGCCGGCAGGAAATCCACGAAGCGCCGGAGCTGCAGAAGCGCCTCGACATCGTTCTCGAACGCAAGATCCGCGACGCCCGACCGGCCGGTATGGGTCATCGCCCCGCCCAGCTCCTCCGCCGTCACCGTCTCATGCGTCACCGTCTTCACGACGTCGGGACCGGTGACGAACATGTAGGACGAATCCTTCACCATGAAGATGAAGTCCGTCATCGCCGGGGAATAGACCGCGCCGCCGGCGCAGGGTCCCATGACCATCGAGATCTGCGGCACGACGCCGGAGGCCAGCACGTTGCGCAGGAAGACCTCGGCATAGCCGCCCAGGGAGGCGACGCCTTCCTGGATGCGGGCACCGCCGGAATCGTTCAGTCCGATCACCGGCGCGCCGACCTTCATCGCCTGGTCCATCACCTTGCAGATCTTCTCGGCATGGGCTTCGGACAGCGAGCCGCCGAAGACCGTGAAGTCCTGACTGAAGACGAAGACCAGCCGGCCGTTGATGGTGCCGAATCCCGTGATGACGCCGTCCCCCGGGATCTTCTGGTCCGCCATGCCGAAATCGGTACAGCGGTGCTCGACGAACATGTCCCATTCTTCGAAGGACCCTTCGTCGAGAAGCAGATCCAGCCGTTCCCGCGCCGTCAGCTTACCCTTGCCATGCTGGGCCTCGATCCGCTTCGTCCCCCCGCCGAGCCGGGCGGCCGCCCGCTTGGCTTCAAGCTTCTCCAGGATGTCGCGCATCAACAGCGTTTCCCCCAAGCGTCAACGGTTGGTCGGAAACGCTGATTAGCACGGAATCTTGTTGCGGGGCGAGGAGCGCGAGCCGCCGGAACCCTCTACCCGGAAAGGCGCCGCACGAAGTCGGCGACGGCGACCAGTTCGGCCAGGATCGCGGCCCGCCGGCGGGTGGCCTCGGCATCCTCGCCCCATCGTTCAATCTGGAAATCCTCGTCGAGCACCGAAGCCGCAAAGGCCTCCTCCGGGCCGGTCCGGCCATGGATCATCGCGAGCCCCAGGACCAGGGAGCCGAGCGCAGCCGTTGCCGTATGCAGCGCGGTCAGCCGCAGATCGTCCTCGGCCGCTACGGCCCGGCGCAGGGCGGCCAGCGCCACTTCCGGCTGGGCCTTGTGGATGATGCCGCGGGTCACGAGGAGCGGCGCGTCGAACGTCACGGCGCACCAGTCCAGATAGGGCTGCCAGACCGCATGCTGCCGCTCTGCCAGCGAAAGCGGCTCTTCGGCGCGATAGCAGAGGAGATCCGTCCCGGCATAGGCCGCCACCTCGTCGATGACGCTCTCCCGGTTGGGGGCGACGCGGTCGGTCGCGGTCACGGCCAGCTGGGTGCGGTGCATGACTGCCGGCCTGATCTCATCCGTCTGCACGGCCCATTCGGCGGCAATCGCCTCGGCCAGGGATTGCGTCGGGAGTACGAGCGGCGCCCGCGCCGGCGTGCGCAAGGGCTTGGTGTCCAGCATCACTTCATAGCCGGAACCGGACGGCCTCACGGAAACGGATTTGTAGAAACGACGCATGGGTCCCAAATCGGCAAGGGTTGTATGAGGAACCGGGTCTCGGGAACGACGGCCGCGGTCACAGCCCGCCGATCAGTTCCAGGACGGCGGGCGGTATGGCGTCGCAGCCGTCGACCAGCTTGTCGGCACCGGCTTCGAGAAGGTCGCCCGGGTGATGGTAGCCCCAGCTCACCCCGATCGAGCGGGTCCGGGCTGCCCGCGCCATCAGGATATCGAAGGAGGTGTCGCCGATCACGACCGTCTCGCGGCTGTCCGCCCCGGTTTCGCCAAGCGCGCGAAGAACCATCGCCGGATCGGGCTTGCCCGGACCGATATCGGCGGTTTGAAGAGTGACGAAACGGCCTTTGAGCCCGTGCCGTTCCAGCACCGCGTCGAGGCCGCGCCGGGTCTTGCCGGTGACGATGCCGAGCAGCACGCCTGCGCGGTCCAGCGCGTCGAGCGCCGCGACCATGCCGGGGAACAGGGGATCCTCATGAACGCCGGCCAGCCGGTTCTGCCGGAAGACCTGCTTGTAGACCTCGGCCAGCTGGCGCGGATCGCGGCCGCAGTCGTCCGGCAGCAGACGCGCGATCGCCTCCTCCAGCGAAAGACCGATCACCCGCCGAACCTGCATGGCCGGCGGCGGTGCCAGGTCGAAGGCGAGGAATGCCGCCTCCATGGCGGCGACGATCGAATGCTGGCTGTCGACCAAGGTGCCGTCGCAATCGAACAGCGCGAGGCGCAGGGGACTAGTCATGGGATCAATCGAGTTCGGCAAAGGGGTCGGGATCGGCCTCGTTCTCATCGAAGCCGAAATAGGCCCAGGAGGCCCGCATATGCTCCGGCAGCGGAGCCGTTACATCGATCATGCCCCGACCGCTCGGGTGCGGCAGGACTAGGCGCCGGGCATGCAGGTGAAGCTGCTTCGGGATTTCGGCACCGGGCAGGAAGGCGGCCTGGCCGCCATACTTGCCGTCGCCCAGAATCGGGCAGCCGATCGCCGCCGCATGCACCCGGAGCTGATGGGTCCGGCCGGTTCGAGGCCAGAACGCCAGCCACGCCGCCTTCCTGCCGACGGTTTCCAGCGTGGTGAAATGAGTGACGGCGCGCTTGCCCTCGTCCGGGTCCGCGGCCACGGCCTCCTTGTGGCCGACAGCGCGCTTGGCGAGCGGCAGGTCGATCGTTCCGCGCCGAGGTTCGGGCATGCCGGCCACCAGCGCCCAATAGTATTTTCGCGCGGTCTTGCCGCGGAAGCTTTCGGCAAGCGTGCGCGCGGCCGCGGCCGATCTCGCCAGCAGAAGGACGCCCGAAGTGTCGCGATCGAGCCTGTGCACCAGGCGCGGACGTTCCGTCGCCTCGAAACGCAAGGCATCGAGCATGCCGTCCAGATGCCGGCTCTGCCCTGTACCGCCCTGGGTCGCAAGGCCCGGAGGCTTGGCGAGCGCGATCACATCCTCGTCGCGGTAGAGCACCATCTCCCGGATCGCGGTCTCGTCCTTCGCCGAAAGCGTGGGAGACCGTCTGGACGCCTGAGGCGGCGGCACGTCTCCCATGGGCGGAATACGCAACATCTGGCCCGAGGCGAGGCGCTGGCTCGCCTTGGCGCGCTTGCCGCCGACGCGGACCTGTCCGGTTCGCAGCAGCTTCTCGAGCCGCCCGTGGGTAAGCCCCGGATATTCGCGCCGGAACCAGCGGTCGAGGCGCATGCCGTCGTCACCGGCGGCGACCTCGACGGTCTTGACCCCGCTGGCAACGGGATGTCCCTCAGGTGCCGCTCCGGCGGCGGCTCTGATCGGTGGCTTGGTAGGCAAGGGTCGGACTTCGGAGACGGTTCGAAAGAGCGGCCAAGTTAGTCAATCGACGCCCGCGTGACAAATGGTGCCTCACGGCCCCAGCCGGCTTGCGTGACCGGCCGGGAAAGCCGACGCGGTCCGGCAGAGCCGCAATGCCACAAAAAAGGGGACCCCGCCGGCCGGTCGGCCGCGGGGTCAGGTTCGTGTCGGATGGTCAAACAAGCTTGGGGAGCTTGCAGATCATTAAACTCAAATGCCGGCAATTGGTTCCAGGCGCAATGAATTCGTGGGACCGCCCGCCGATCCCGGCCCTGCCCCCTTTCCGGCGGGCGCAAAGCTCACCACATCGTTGGAAGACGGGAACCGGAATGGCGCAACCGGCCGACCGGACTGCCGGCCGGGAACCGCACCACTCCAAGAATGCGGAGGGGGTGATGGACCTTTGGATCACGTTTCTCGCGCTGTCCGTCGGGGTCGCCCTGGTCGTCGCTCTGATCGTGATGCGGTCGCGACGGGAGGACCATGCGGTGCTGCACGACCTTACGCCGCCGATGGGGCACGCTCCGCGGGACAGAAGGCCCTCCCCTCAACCACCGCTTCGACGGATGCGCTGACCCCCGAGACGACGGCGGGCGCCTGCATTCTGCCGAAAAATTAGGCAGGATGGGCGACCTGCCCCAGCGGCGTCCTCTGGCACACCCCGCCCACAAACTTATCCCCAGAATCTGGGGATTGTCGGCAGGCGGCGCCGTGCTCAGGCATCGACGTCCGCCTCTGTTTCCGCAGCCGCCGTCTCGTCATAAAGGAACGACAGGTGGAACACGGTGCCGCTCCGGCCGTCGGACGGCTTCTCGAACCGGTATTCCGCTTCCAGGCGGGCGGAAAGGGTGGAGATCAGCCGCATGCCCATGGATTTCCTGGGAGAGGTGCCGAAGTCTTCGGGCAGGCCGACGCCATTGTCTTCCACCCTGATCCGGATCACGTTTCCCTGGCGCTTGACCTCGATCTCGATCTCTCCCTCGACGCCTTCGGGGAACGCGTGCTTGCACGCATTCGCCAAAGCCTCGTTGACGATCATGGCCAGGGGCGTCGCGGTATCCAGGTCGAGGCGCACGAAATCCGCGTCGATCCGGTAGGATACCCGGTCGGCGATACCGTAGAATTCGATCAGTTCACCGCAGAGCTGCTCCAGATAGACGGCGAAGTCGATGGCGGTCACGTCGCTCGACGAGTAGATGATCTCGTGTATCCGCGCCATGGTGCGGATGCGCCTCAGGCTTTCGTTGATGGGCGCGACCAGGCTTGGCCCCACCGCATGCGCCTGGAGGTTCAGAAGCGAGATGATCACCTGCAAGTTGTTCTTCACCCGATGGTGGATCTCACGCAGCAGCAGTTCCCGTTCGGCCACCGTCTG
>JAJUFW010000515.1 GCA_029263555.1 Alphaproteobacteria bacterium | reverse complement strand
GCCTGCCGGCCGGCGTCTTCAACCTCGGCATGGGGCGGGGAGCCGTCGTCGGCCAGGCGATCCTGGCGAGCCCCGACGTCAACGCGGTGACGTTCACCGGCTCGGTGAGCACGGGCAGGATGGTCGCGGCGGCCTGCGTCGCCTCGATTCCGATGAAGAAGGTGCAGCTGGAGATGGGCGGCAAGAACCCGCTCGTCGTGCTCGACGACGCCGATCTCGACGTCGCGGTGGAATGCGCGGTCAACGGCGCCTTCTACTCGACCGGCCAGCGGTGCACGGCTTCCTCGCGCCTCATCGTGACCGAAGGCATCCATGACCGGTTCGTCTCGGCGGTCGTCGACCGGCTTTCCTCGCTGGTGGTCGGCGATGCGCTCGACCCCAAGACCCAGATCGGGCCGGTCGTCGATCAAAGCCAGCTCGACCAGGACCTGGACTATATCCGCGTCGGACAGGAGGAGGGAGCGAAGCTGGTGTTCGGCGGCGACCTCATCAAGCGGGACAATCCCGGCTATTTCCTGGCGCCGGCGCTCTTCACCGAAACCTCGAATGCCATGCGGATCAATCGGGAGGAGATTTTCGGGCCGGTCGCGTCGGTGGTGCGGGTCCGCGACTACGAGGAGGCGCTCCAGGTCGCCAACGACACGGCGTTCGGCCTCTCGGCCGGCATCTGCACCACCAGCCTGAAATACGCCAAGCATTTCAAGCGCAACAGCGAAGCTGGTATGGTCATGATCAACGTTCCAACAGCCGGCGTAGACTATCATGTGCCTTTCGGGGGAAGGAAGGCGTCCTCCTACGGCCCGAGGGAGCAGGGCAGTTACGCGGTCGAGTTCTATTCTCAGGTAAAAACCGCATATACAGGCTGAGCACTTGCAGTTGGACAACCCTACAAATAAACCGAAGCGCCGGAAGAAGCAGGCAGGCGAAGGCGGCAGCATGCGCAAGCCGTTGTCGGGGTCCAGGAACGGCGCCTCTTCCGCGGGAGGCAATGGCCGTGCCGCGATGGCGGGCGGCAAGCTGGTGAGGATGACGCTCTCCGAGCGCATCTACGAGACGCTGAAGGAGAGGATACTCGATCAACGGATCCAGGCCGGCGCCCGCCTGAACATCGACGCTCTGTCCCGGGAACTCCAGGTCAGCTCCTCGCCGATCCGCGAGGCGCTGGTCCGGCTCGAGGCCGAGAAGCTGATCGTTTCGGAGCTCTATTCCGGCTATTCGGTCGCGCCCCAGCCCACGGTCGAATACTTCACGGATCTCCTCGAATGCCGGATCGTCATCGAGGGGCACTGCGCGAAGGTCGGTGCCGAAAGGAAGGACCGCGCGACCGTCGCGATGCTGAAGCAGGCGTACGAGAAGATGGCCCAATCGCCCGGTATCGGTAAGCGGTACCGGGAGTATCAGCGCTTCGTGCAGGCCGATGGCAAGTTCCATCAGGTGCTGGTAGACAGCGCCTGCAATCAGGTCTTCTCCAACGTCTACGCCTCCCTTCACGCCCTCATCCTGCAGTCGCGCCTCTACTTCAACACGCGAAGCGACGAGCAGCGGCTGCAGGAGGTGCTGCGCGAGCATGAGCGCATCATCGAGGCCTTCGAGGCGGGGGATGGCGCGGCGGCACAGGCCGCGGTGCGCGATCACCTGGAGGGCGGCCGGCGGCGCCTCCTGTCGGGGACGGCCGAGAACGCGGAAGGCCTGAAATCCTGAGCCCGGCGCGGCTGGGGCCCGACCCAGGGGAGGGCCTCACCGCCGTGCCGGCCTGCGAAGGGCGGGCATCGTCGATCACGGGGCCGGGATCGGGCTTACCCCGCCTTCTCCTTCTATCGGTATCCCGTGGCGTCGGCGGGCCTGCCCGCCTCCTGGACTTCGCGGATATACCGCCAGCAATCGGGGCGCGAGCCGTCGAGGTCGGTGAATCCGTAGACCTGCGCGAGGCCGCCGCTGGACAGCGACTGCCCGTTCCAGCGCGAGCGCTCGGAATCCGCCGCGACCGCCGCGATCGCCCGGCCCACATAGCGCGGCGTTTCGGAAATGACGAAGTGAGGTTCCTTCGCCAGCGCGTCCCGCCAGTTCTCCTCACGGACGCCGTAGGTCTCGAGCATGATCTCCGAGCGCATCCATCCGGGAGAGATGGCGAGAGACGTCGCGCCGAACGGCGCCAGGTCCTGGGCGTGAACCCAGGCGAGCCGGATGAGCGCGGTCTTCGCCAGGTCGTAGAAGGGCGAAAGCCTGTAGTGCCCGGCATTGTATTCCGCGGTCCCGTCGGTGACCTCGACCAGCAGTCCGCCGGGACGTTCGATCAGCAGGGGCAGCGCGAAATGGGCGGTGATCAAATGGGTGTCGACGGTCAGGCGGACCATCCTCAGCCCGTTCTCCAGATCGTGCTCCCAGACCGGCCGGTTCCATTCGACGAGGTATTCGCCGCCCCAGATGTCGTTGACCAGGATGTCCAGGCGGCCCGAGTCCGACCGGATGCGCTCGACCAGGGACCGCACCTCGTCAGGTACCAGATGATCGGTCCGGACGGGGATGCCCCTGCCCCCCGCCGCATCGACCAGCGCGGCCGTCTCCTCGATCGTTTCCGGCCGTCCGTATTCCGACCGCTGCTCCCGGGTGGTGCGGCCGGTGACATAGACGGTCGCGCCGGCAGCCCCCAACTCGACCGCGATCCCGCGACCCGCCCCGCGAGTTCCGCCGGCGACCAGGGCCACCTTTCCTACGAGCGATCCATGCATCGGCTTCCCCTC